>NZ_JBIURV010000009.1:0-258385 GCF_044741025.1 Streptomyces sp. NPDC088246 | reverse complement strand
ATCCGCCGCTACATCATCTGGCGAAACCGCAATGCCGACAACCGGCACCTACGCGCCGTCGTGGACAGGGCAAACGTTGCCTGATCCGGCACTAGCGCGCGGCCGGCAGTCACCTCAGGGATCTAACTCGTCAGTGCCGCTGACACGCAAGGTCAGGACGAACAGCGGGCCCGTGGCCAGGCCGTGGCGCGGCCGCGATGGATGACGTACTCCGCATCCGCTCCGGATGTCGGGCCAACCTCCATCCGGGGCCGCTCGAACTCGTTTGCAACATCGCCTGCCCCGCAGACACCGCAAGTCATTCTGAAGCCATCAGGTAAGGGCCCGTAAAGAATCAACACGTTGGTTTGGTCTCTGTCGTGAGGGTCGCGCCGTGTGCGGTGGCGTGGACGAGGAGTCCTGCCAGGGTGCTGAGGTGTGCTGCTGGGGGGATGTTCAGTTCCCGGAGTACGGGCTCGACTCCCAGATGCGGGTGCTCGTCAACGAGCGCCGTCACCTGGGCCGGGTCGGGTCGGTGAAAGTCGGCCCGGGGCGCGGTGCCGGTCTTTCGACCGGCCCGTTTCCCCGGACCGCTTCCCGAACCCGGCGGGCACCTCTCAATGCACCGGGCTCTCCACAAGCCCCGAAATGGGCTGCGTGTTGGACATCCTCATCCCGCGATAGGCCAGGGAGCCGGAATGATCGAACCTCGATATCGGTAGCGGGTCGTGCCTACCTTCTCGGGGTCGAACAGCTCTCTGTCCTCACTGGCGGGCCACCATCCGCCGCCGCAGTAGCGGTGGCGGAGTTCCTTCCACGTGGACCGGCGGTGTTTGCGCCGCATCCAACGCCATACCGTCTGCCACGTGTAGTGGCTCAGATAAGCGAAAGTCGCGGAGGACACCCCGGGCCGGAAGTAAGCACACCAGCCCCGCAACGCCATATTCAGCCGACGCAGCAGGTCGTCCAACGGCTGGTTTACTTCGACCTCTCGGCACAACGTCTTGACCTTCCGCTTCACGGCCTGGACAGCCTTCTTCGCGGGATAGGTATAGACGTAGTACTGACTGGTCCCTCTCTTGCGGTGACGCTGGATGTGCCACCCGAGAAAGTCCAGCCCCTCATCGATATGGGTAATCAAGGTCTTCTCCGGTGACAGGCGCAGGCCCATCGTGGACAAGACCTCAGCGATTTCCTCGCGCAGGACCTCGGCATCAGCTTTCGAGCCAAAGACCATCAGGCACCAGTCGTCCGCGTACCTAATGAGGCGGTAGTTGGGCAGACCATGGCGGTGCCGTCTGGCACGGTCCACCTTCCCAGCACCCGGGCCTCCTGGCGCCTGAGCTATGTACTCGTCCAGGACCGACAGTGCCACGTTGCTGAGCAAAGGCGAGAGAATCGACCCTTGCGGGGTTCCGGCAGTGGTCTCCCTCAGCAGGCGGTCCTGACCGAGGATGCCCGATTTGAGGAAGGCCTTCACCAGGGCCAGGACGCGTTTGTCACCGACTCGATGCCGCACCCGGTCCATCAGGGCCGGATGCGAGATTTCGTCGAAACAGGCCGTGATGTCTCCCTCGACGATCCACTCATAATTGCGTGGCCGCGAAGAGAGATAGCGCACCTCGGCTACCGCGTCATGAGCTCGGCGATTCGGGCGGAACCCGTAGGAACACGGGAGGAAATCCGCCTCGAAAATCGGCTCCAATACCAGTTTCAAAGATGCCTGGACCACCCGGTCGGTGACAGTCGCGATCCCCAGACGGCGGAGCTTCCCGCCCGCCTTCGGGATCATGCGCTCCCGCACCGGTAGCGGTCGGAAACTACGGTCCTTTAACCGCGACCGCAGTCCGTCGAGGAAATCCCCGACGCCCTGCCCGGCCTCGACGGAACGCGCCGTGCGCCCGTCCACTCCAGCCGTGCGGGCACCCTTGTTGCCCCGCACCCGATCCCAGGCCACCAGAAGGAAACCGGGGTCGGAAACGAGGTTGTAGAGGTCGTCGAACCTGCGATGAGAATCATCACGAGCCCAACGGTGCAGCTTGGTCTGGATATTCAGTACCCGTCGCTCCGCCCCATATAGGGCGTGCTCCAGTTCGTCGGTATTCACCAGCGAAAACCTCCCAATATTCCAGCAACCTCAACTGCTGACTTGCTGGCCCCCTTCGCCCTGCGGCCGTCTCTCACGGCCTCCACGACGGGTCGTCACGCCCGCGACTACTACGGGACCTCCGCCCCATCCCACGGCCCTCAATCGGCAACGGACCTGCCCACCGCTGAACTGGCTGTCCAACAGAAGGGCGACCGCGAATGGTTCCCACGTTCACCATGTGATCGATCGGTCAGGGAGGCGCCCAGCTCTACCCCGGCAGCATCGCCACGTCTACGCCGCAGACCTTCAACGTGACCTCCCCACCGACACAACTAAACGGCTTCGGAGTTGAGACCAAGCCCGAAGGTCCAGACCTCACGCACTGCACACCGGCCCATATCCACCAGATTTGACCCGGCTTCGCTGTTACGGGGCGTCCACCACTGGTTCGCTCTCGCTACACCTTCTGACCTTGCTGAACGGGCCCGCGCCGTCTGGCAGTTCCAGCACGTCCCGCCTTCGTCGGGGCCGCTTGCCACCCTCACCGGCGTTCCCCGGATCGAGCTGCCCCCAAGCTTCGATCAGGCCGCTACGACGGCCCGACGGAAGTGGTCTTTCACCACCTCTCGATCAACATCGCGCCTCGTGGCGCACAGCTGGGCCGCGAAAAAAGCCGAGGCCGTCCGCAGGACCTCATTCGCACGCTTGAGCTGGGCATTCTCCTTGCGCAGGGCGGCAAGCTCCTCACGCTCGGCGGTGGTGAGCAGGTCGTCGCGTTCGCCGACGTCGGCCTCGGCCTGGCGGATCCAGTTGCGCAGGGCCTCGTGGTGCACGCCGAGTTCCTCGGCCATGCGGCGGATCACGGGCTTCGGCTCGGCGGTCCGGTACATCCGTACCGCACGCTCACGCAACTCCAGCGGGTACTTCCTCGGCGCAGGCATCGTCTGGGCTCCTCTCATGAGACCCATCTGACCTTCTGTCACCCATCCCCGCATCTCGGGGGAACCTCAATCCGTGGGGGAATGGCCAGCGTGAACGAAGCCGGTGAGGTGGAAGACGACGGCCTCCTCCTCCGCGGTGATGTCGAAGTCCATGAGGTGAAGGTATGCGAGCCCCTTGGCCGCAGCACGCCGGCGGCCCTACGGCAGGGAAGCACGCATGGTCATCCTGCTCACGCGACAAGCCTTGGTGCGGCATGATCTATAGCCGAACTACCGGCGACACAGGGGGACATGGCCATGAAGGAACCTGCGCAGGAACAGGGTCGGAGGAGCTAGGCCATGGACCACCCATCTTGGCCCCTCGTCATCTTCGGCGCTGGTGGGACGGTGCTTCCGGTGCTGGTGACGCTGGTGACTCGCTTCCTCCTCAGGAAGAGGACACTCGACGCCTCGCTCAGCCGGGTAATGCTGCAAGGAAGGTTCTCAGACATTCCTCGGCCGAAGGACGGGCACCATGGCTGAGGGAAACAGCACGGCCGCAGGCACAGGGAAGAAGCGCAAGCCAGTCATCACAGCGGCCGATGTCAGCGGGGCAAGCATCGCCACACTCATGGTCTCGGTCGGCGTCTCGCTCGGAACCAACACCTGGCCCGGAAAGATCTGCACCTGGTCGTCACCCTGGCTGGTCCTCATCCTGCCCTGGCTGATCGGCGTACTGACGACGCTGCCGACGCCAAGCTGAAGTACTGGCAGTACAAGGTGCGCCGAAAGCAACTACTTCAGCTCGCCGAGAGCACGAAGAACCCGGCACAGAAGAAGAAGCTGCTGGAACTCGCGCACGCGGCTGACATGGAGCACGCCGAACGCATCTTGGAAAGCATGCGAGGAGTTGCCGCCGAAACGGCCGAGCCTTAGCTCAGTCGCCGAGGACCCGCTCCCACAGCAGCCCGTCCCGCCAGCTCCCGTCGAGAAAGATCGAGGAGTGCGCGACGCCGTACGGGCTGAACCCGTTGCGGCGCAGCACCCGCTGCGACGGCAGATTCTCCAGATTGGTGGACGCCTCGGCGCGGTGCAAACCGAGTTCGTCCCTCATCACCCGGAGGACAAGCCCGACGGCGTGCCCGGCGTGCCCTTGATTCTGGGCGACGCTGGCGATCCAGTATCCGACGGAGCCGCGGCGCAGGTGCGGCTGCGGCAGGATGCCTCCGACGGTGACCTGCCCGATCACCTGGTCGTCGGCGAGCACCACGCCCGGCCAGACCGCGCCGGCCCGGTATCCGGCCAGCAGGCTGTCGATCCGCTCCGCCTGGCCCTCCGGGGTGAAGAAGTCGGCCGGCTGGACCGGTTCCCACGGCCGGAAAGCCTCGAAGTCCCGCACCCGATGTGCGGCGATCGGGGCGGCGTCGGTGGGCTCGATCAGGCGGATCCTGGTGCTGCTGCGCATGGGCTGATCCTCGTCGCAGTGCGTCGGATGAGACGGCCGGCCTACGCGAGGGTGCCCGCGCCGCCGCATCCTACGCCCGCCGGAGGATCGAGTCGATCGCGCAGCTCGTGTTCTCGCCGAACAAGTCCAGGTACCGGGTGTCGAGCTGGTACCGATGCGGGCTGCTCCGGAGGAACTCCCGGAGGGTAGCCCGCTTCGCCAGGCTGTCCTCGACCAGTAGGTAGTCACCGGCGGCCAGTCGGACGTCGAAGAAGTCGAGCACGGCTCGGACGCACGCGTGCGGGCTGGCCGGTGAAGAAGGGGTGGTGGCGCCAGACGGGAAACAGCTCGCCCTGTTCACCCATGACGGCGGGTTTGGCCAGGTCACGGACCCGGCGCACGATCAGCCGGGCGGTGACCCGCTCCGCTTTCTTTCGGCTCGCGAAGGCGGTGTATTTGGGTATCTCGGCGACTTCGGAGTCCGAGATGAGTTCACCGGTTGCGGGGTCGGGCACCGCGGTCGGGTAACTGATGTGTTGCCAGATGTCGTCGGGAATGCTAGGAGCGTTGACGCTCGACGGCGCTGGACGGCGCCGATCTATCCCAAGGCGTTCAGGCCCGGTCGCGAGCAGGCGTACGCCCAGCACCGGCGAGGGCCAACACTCATGCTGTGGCGGTGGCCGGCGAGCGCCAAGACGTGCCCCGTCTGTCCGAAGGCATTAACGGCCAAGCCGAACGTATGCATCCACCCGCACCGCGCACGGCCACCACCACCCGAACGATCTGCCGGACTGCTCGTCCTGCCGAACTGCTCTTACCTACGGATTGGACCGAACGGCGTCGTGAGGGAAGGGTCTGGGCTTTGAGCCCAGGCCCTCTTCCGCGTTCCGCGCCGTCCTGGTTCCTGGAGCCGCCCAGCTTTCTCACACTCAAATGTTCAATCGAACATCGATGTGTTAGAAATGAGCCATGGGTGTCGCCAATCGTCTGGACCTGACCCTGCGATTGGTGCAGGGCTCCGACCGGGTTTCCGTGTCGGAGCTCTCCCATCGCCTGGGGGTCTCCGAAATGACCGTCCGCCGGGATCTCGACGCACTGGAGCGGCAGGGGCTGGTGCGCAGGGTGCGCGGCGGTGCGGTCGCCACGCGTGCACGGGAGGAGGGTGCGGGCTTCTTTGCCCGTGAGCCGTGGCAGGCCGCGACGAAGGACCGGCTCGGTGCGGCCGTGGCCGCGATGGTGGAGCCGGGATCGCGGGTGCTTCTCGACGCGGGCACCACCACCGTGCACGTCGCCGAGCACCTGGCCGAACGGGCGCCCCTGACGGTGGCGGTGGTCAGTCTTCAGGCCGCGGTCCGCCTGGCGGACCGGCCCGGGATCGAGCTGCTGATCGTCGGAGGCCGGTCCCGTCCCGGTGAACAGTCGCTGGTCGGCCCGTTGGCCCTGCGCACCATCGAGGCGCTGGCCTTCGACTGCTTCGTCATGTCCATCGGCGGTGTGCACGGCGAGTACGGCTGGTCGGAGTTCTCGCTGGACGACGCGGCCGTCAAGCAGGCCGCGCTCGCGCAATCGGACCGGACCATTGCCGTTGCCGACGCGACCAAACTCGGGGTGCGCGCGTTCAGCCAGGTCGCCGCCGTGGGCGCGGTGGACGTGTTCGTCACCGACAACGCGGCCGAGGACGCCGCCACCCACCCCAATGGCCCGCTGACGCTGTCCGCCCTGCGCGATGCGGGCGTCCACACCGTCCTGGCCTGAGAACCGGATCAACCGCGAGGAGCGCACGACATGACCGCAGGCCTGGATACCCCCGACCGCCGCGGACGCACCGGTCTGGACCGGCACGGCCGCGACCTGACCGGCAATCCGCGAGTGCGCATCAGTGACGTGGACGTGCTGTCCTGCGACTGGTACGTCCTGCGCAGGACGACTTTCGACTATCAGCACAGCGACGGCCATTGGAGCCGGGAACAGCGCGAGACCTACGACCGGGGCGACGGCGCCACGATTCTGCTCTACCACCCCGGTCGTCGCACCGTTCTGCTGACCCGTCAGTTCCGGCTGCCCGCCTACGTCAACGGGCACCACGACGGGATGCTGATCGAGACCGCCGCCGGGCTGCTCGACGGCGACAGCCCCGAGGAGGCCATCCGCAGGGAAGCGGCCGAGGAGACCGGACACCTCGTCGGCACTCCCGAGCGCGTCTTCGACGTCTACATGAGTCCCGGCTCGGTCACCGAACGCCTGCACTTCTTCGCCGCCCCCTACCGTTCGGCGGTTGACACCGCCGGCGCGCACGGGATCGCGGCCGAGGGCGAGGACATCGAGACCGTGGAACTCCCCTTCGAGGAGGCTCTCTCCATGGTCCGCGGCGGGGTCATCGCCGACGCCAAGACCATCATGCTGCTCCAGTGGGCGGCCCTGGACGGCCCGTTCCGGCACCGCTGACTTCCGGCCCGCCCCGACCCCGACCCGCCCCGGTACACGCCCGGACGTCATCTGCGCCGGTGGCCGGACCATGACCCGGCCGAACGGCTTTGTCCTCGGTGTGGAGAAAGTTGTAGCGGATTCCTGCGCAACTTCTTCCCACTCCCGGCAACCGCTGCTACGTTCCCCTCGAAAGCCCGACGGACAGGCCGATGTGGCGGGGAGGGGCGCGTGAGACGTATGACAGCACGACCCGCGAATGCGCATCAGGCGCGACTGCTCAGGCTGTTGCGCGACGACGGGCCCAACTCACGGGCACAGCTGGGGGATCAGGTCGATCTCTCCCGCTCCAAGCTCGCCGTCGAGGTCGACAGGCTGCTGGAGACCGGACTCGTCGTGGCCGACGGACTCGCCGCATCCCGCGGAGGACGTCGCTCGCACAACATCCGGCTCGCCCCGCAGCTGCGCTTCCTCGGCGTCGACATCGGTGCCACATCCGTCGATGTGGCCGTCACCAACGCCGAGTTGGAGGTCCTGGGTCATCTCAACCACCCGATGGACGTACGCGAAGGGCCCGTCGCCATCTTCGAGCAGGTGCTGTCCATGGCGGCCAAGCTCCGGGCCTCCGGGCTCGCCGAAGGATTCGACGGCGCGGGCATCGGCGTACCCGGACCGGTCCGCTTCCCCGAAGGGGTACCGGTCGCACCGCCGATCATGCCCGGCTGGGACGGCTTCCCGGTCCGCGAGGCGCTCAGCCAGGAACTGGGCTGCCCCGTCATGGTCGACAATGATGTGAACCTGATGGCGATGGGGGAGCAGCACGCGGGCGTCGCGCGCTCCGTGGGCGACTTCCTCTGCGTCAAGATCGGTACGGGTATCGGCTGCGGCATCGTCGTCGGCGGCGAGGTCCACCGCGGTACGACGGGCAGCGCCGGAGACATCGGCCACATCCAGGTCGAACCCGAAGGACGCGCCTGCGCCTGTGGCAACCGGGGCTGCCTGGAAGCCCACTTCAGCGGTGCCGCGCTCGCCCGCGACGCCGAGGACGCGGCGCGCGCCGGACAGTCGGCGGAACTCGCGGGCCGGCTGGAGGCGGCCGGAAGGCTCACCGCCGCCGATGTGGCCGCCGCCGCGGCCGCCGGTGACGCGACCTCGCTCGACCTGATCCGCGAAGGCGGCAACCGGGTCGGCCAGGTCATCGCGGGACTCGTCAGCTTCTTCAATCCCGGACTGGTGGTGATCGGCGGCGGTGTGACCGGCCTCGGTCACACGCTTCTCGCCAGCGTCCGGACCCAGGTCTACCGGCAGTCGCTGCCGCTGGCCACCGGCAATCTTCCCATCGTGCTGGGCGAGTTGGGGCCGGCGGCCGGAGTGATCGGCGCCGCCCGCCTCATCAGCGACCACCTGTTCTCACCGGCCTGACCCCTGGGGCCGGCAGCACATCGGCACAGTCCGGAAACACCCGCACCACCGCACCTGGTACAGCCCTGCCCGCTCACCGGCCTTCCCCAAGCTCTCGGCTGCACTCGAGCAGGGGAGACCCCATTCGCCGAGGGGATTTGTCATGGCACCGGAACCACCGCTGCTCACCATGTCCGGCATCACCAAGTCGTTCCCCGGAGTACGCGCCCTCGACGGCGTGGACCTGGAGGTCCAGGCCGGCGAAGTCCACTGTCTCCTCGGGCAGAACGGCGCCGGCAAGTCCACCCTCATCAAGGTGCTCGCCGGGGCCCATCAGCCCGACGGTGGCGAGATCACCTGGCGCGGCGAACCGGCCGCGCTCAAGTCGCCCATCACCGCGATGCGCCTGGGCATCGCCACCATCTACCAGGAACTCGACCTGGTCGAGGGCCTGTCGGTCGCCGAGAACGTCTTCCTCGGCCATGAACCCACCACCGCCCGCTTCGTCGTCCGCACCCGCGAGGGCCGCACGGCGGCCGCCGCACTGCTGAAGCGTCTCGGCCACCCGGAGATCGACCCGGCCAGGCCGGTGGGCGAACTGTCCGCCGCCCAGCAGCAGATCGTCTCCATGGCGCGGGCGCTCTCCCACGACGTACGGCTCATCGTGATGGACGAGCCGTCCGCCGCACTCGACCCCGACGAGGTCGACAACCTCTTCCGTATCGTCGCCGCCCTCACCGCCGACGGGGTCGCCGTCGTCTACATCTCGCACCGCCTGGAGGAGATCCGCAGGATCGGCGACCGGGTGACCGTGCTCAAGGACGGCCGGGCCGTCGCCGTGGGGCTGCCCGCCAAGTCCACGCCGACACGAGACATCGTTGCCATGATGACCGGCCGCAATGTCGAGTACGTCTTCCCGCCGCGCACCACGGGCAGCGCGGGAACGACAGTGGCGGAGCCGGTACTGAAGGTCGAAGGACTGGCCAGGAGGGGCGAATTCGACCCGTTGGACCTTGAGCTGAGGCCCGGCGAGATCGTTGGCCTGGCCGGACTCGTCGGGTCGGGGCGCTCCGAGATCCTGGAGACGGTCTACGGCGCCCGCAAGCCGAGCGCCGGACGGGTCATCGTGGCCGGCAAACAGCTCCGGCCCGGCAGCGTCCGCGCGGCCGTCGCCGCAGGCATCGGCCTCGCCCCCGAGGAACGCAAGGCGCAGGCCCTGCTGATGCTCGAATCCGTCACCCGCAATGTCTCTGTCTCCTCCATGTCCCGCTTCTCCAGGGCTGGTTGGCTCGACCGCGGGGCCGAGCGCCGGGCGGCCCGCACCGCCACCCGCGAGCTCTCCCTGCGCCCCGACAACCCGGACACCCCCGTCCGCACGCTCTCCGGCGGCAATCAGCAGAAAGCCGTCCTGGCCCGCTGGCTGCTGCGCGGCTGCCGGGTGCTGCTGCTCGACGAACCGACCCGCGGTGTCGACGTCGGCGCCCGCGCCGAGCTCTACGCCGTGATCCGCCGGCTGGCCGACGAAGGCCTCGCCGTGCTGCTCGTCTCCAGCGAGGTACCCGAAGTGCTGGGCCTCGCCGACCGGGTGCTGGTGCTCCGCGAGGGCCGCGTCGTGCATGCGGCGGGCGCCCGGGAGCTGGACGAGCACCGTGTACTCGACCTAGTGATGGAAGGGAGCCCGACGTCATGACGCAGCCCGTTTCCTCGGCGCAGCAGGGCGGGCCGGACAAGGGGGCCGCCCCCGCCCCGGTCGCCGAACCCCGTAAGAAGGACGGACCTTCGCGCACCTTCGGCCTGCGCGCGGACGTCCGCAACCTCTCGCTCCTCGGCGTTCTCGCCGTACTTGTCGCTGTCGGCGGATTCACCGAACCCGATGCCTTCCTGGACACCGGGAACCTTCAGCTGATCCTGACCCAGTCGTCCGTCATCGGCGTCGTCACCGTCGGGATGACCTTCGTCATCACCAGCGGCGGCATCGACCTGTCGGTCGGGGCGATGGTCGCGCTCGCCTCCGTCTGGGCGACCACGCTCGCCACCCAGGAGTACGGCTTCGCAGGGATTCTGTTCACCGCCGTGATCGTCGGACTCGGTGCCGGGCTGGTGAACGGGGTGCTCATCGCGTACGGCCGGATGGTGCCGTTCATCGCGACGCTGGCCATGCTCGCCTCGGCCCGCGGGCTCGCCCTCCAGATCACCGACGGCAAGACCCAGATCGTCACCGTCAAGTCGGTCCTCGACCTGGGCCTGCCCGACTCGTACGTCCTCGGCATCCCGCCCCTGGTCATGATGTTCGCCGCGGTGACCGTCATCGGCTGGCTGGTGCTGAACCGCACGACCTTCGGACGGCGTACGGTCGCGGTCGGCGGCAACGCGGAAGCGGCCAGGCTGGCCGGTATCGACGTACGACGGCAGCGGCTCTACCTCTATCTGCTCTCCGGGCTGTGCTGCGGCATCGCCGCCTTCATGCTGATCATCCTTTCCGGCTCGGGACAGAACACCAACGGCAATCTGTACGAGCTCGACGCCATCGCCGCCGCGATCATCGGCGGCACCCTGCTCAGCGGCGGACGTGGCACCATCGTCGGCTCCGTGCTCGGTGTCCTCGTCTTCACCACCATCACCAACATCTTCGCTCTCAACAATCTGCAGAGCGACGTCCAGCAGATCGCCAAGGGCGCGATCATCGTCGCCGCCGTCCTGGTCCAGCGCCGCACATCGGCGCACGGGGAGACCTGATCCCCCGGGCGCACTCCCGGCAGCTCCGCTTCTCCATTCCACCCACCGCCCCATACGCCATATGTGACATGTCACGCACCGGATGAAGGGTTTGACAGCCATGCCAGAAACCAGCCGCAGAGGACTGCTCTTCGGCACCGCAGCAGTCTCCGCGGGCGCCCTCCTCACCGCCTGTACCAGCAACGAGCCCAAGAAGTCGGAGACGGCGCAGAGCAATCAGCCTGCCGCCGACGACAAGCCCGGCAAGCCCGTCACCATCGGCTTCGCGGGCCCGCAGGCCGACCACGGCTGGCTCAACGCCATCAACGAGAACGCCAAGTCGCGGGCGGCGAAGTACTCCGAGGTGACCCTGGAGATCACCGAGGGCTCCAACGACACCGCCGCCCAGATCGGCCAGGTCAAGACCCTCATCAACAAGAAGGTCGACGTCCTCGTCATCCTTCCCGCCGACGGCAAGGCGCTCACCCAGGTCGGTCTGGAAGCGATGAAGGCGGGCATCCCCGTCGTCAACCTGGACCGGATCTTCGCCTCGCCGCAGGCGTACCGCTGCTGGGTCGGCGGCGACAACTACGGCATGGGCCTCAACGCCGGTACACACATCGGCGAGCAGCTCAAGGACAAGGCGAACGCCAAGGTCGTCGAGCTGGCCGGCATCGACAACCTGGAGCTCACCAAGCAGCGCAGCCAGGGCTTCGCCGACGCGCTGAAGAACTACCCCAACATCGAACTGGTGGCCCGTCAGGCCGCCGATTTCACCGTTGAGTCGGGCCAGGCGAAGATGGCTCAACTCCTTCAGGCGCAGAAGAAGTTCGACGCCCTGTGGAACCACGACGACGACCAGGGCGTGGGCGCGCTGCGCGCCATTCAGCAGGCGGGCCGCGACGAGTTCCTGATGGTCGGCGGCGCCGGTGCCAAGTCCGCGATGGATGCCATCAAGGCCGACAACAGCGTGCTGAAGGCCACCGTTCTCTACCCGCCGACGATGGCCGCGTCCGCCATCGACCTGGCCCGCGCCCTCGGACAGGGCAAGGGCATCGGCGGTCTGGCCGAACTGGAGATCCCGACCAGTCTCACCCTCTACTCGGCTGTGGTCACCAAGGAGAACATCGACCAGTACCTGCCGACGGGCTTCAGCTGATCCGCCCCGCAGGAGGGTGCTGACCCTCCTGCCGCACCCATCGAACGACCGACGAGGAGGAAGCCCGGATGGCCCGTAGGGAAGAGACGGATCAGGAGGCCGCAGCGCCGCCGCCGACGTATCGGCCGATGACGAGTGCGCCGACGCTCGGAGTCGGCATGGTCGGATACGCGTTCATGGGCGCCGCCCACTCGCAGGGGTGGCGCACCGCCGGACACGTCTTCGAGCTGCCGATGAAACCGGCTCTCGCCGCGATCTGCGGTCGCGACCGGGCAGCGGTCGAGGCGGCGGCCGCCCGCCACGGCTGGGCGGCGGCGGAGACCGACTGGCGGGACCTGATCGCCCGGGACGATGTGCAGCTCGTCGACATCTGCACCCCCGGCGACAGCCATGCCGAGATCGCCATCGCCGCCCTGGAGGCGGGCAAACACGTGCTGTGCGAGAAGCCGCTCGCCAACACGGTCGCCGAGGCCGAGGCCATGACCGAGGCAGCGGAGCGCGCGGCGGCCCGCGGTCAGGTGGCGATGGTGGGCTTCAACTACCGCAAGGTGCCCGCTATCACGTACGCCCGGCAGTTGATCGCCGAGGGGAGGATCGGCACCCTGAGGCATGTCCGCGCCACCTACCTCCAGGACTGGCTCGTCGATCCCGATTCCCCGCTCACCTGGCGGCTGAAGCGGGAGCACGCAGGCTCGGGAGCGCTCGGCGACCTGGGGGCGCACATCGTCGACCTGGCCCAGTATCTGGCGGGGGAGCTGCTGGTCGGGGTGTCGGCGGTCAGTGAGACGTTCGTGACGCAGCGGCCGCTGCTCGCCGGTCCGTCGGCCGGGCTCTCCGGCGCCGCGGATTCGGCCGCGCGAGGAGCGGTGACCGTCGACGACGCGGCCCTGTTCACCGGCCGGCTCGCCTCCGGGGCGCTGGCCTCGTTCGAGACGACCCGGATGGCGGCCGGTCGGAAGAACGCGCTGCGGCTGGAGATCAACGGGGAGCGCGGCTCGCTCGCCTTCGATCTGGAACGGCTCAACGAGCTGTCGTTCCACGACCACACAGAACCCGCCACCACGGCAGGGTTCCGGCGCATCCTCGTCACCGAACCCCAACACCCCTACCTGGAGGCGTGGTGGCCGCCGGGCCACGCCCTGGGCTACGAGCACACCTTCATCCACCAGGCCCGTGACCTGGTGCGGACGATCGCCGAAGGGACCGCTCCCGCACCGTCGTTCGCCGATGGACTGCAGGTGCAGCGGGTGCTCGCAGCGGTGGAGGAGAGCGCCGAGAAGAACTCCGTACACACCCCCGTAGTTCTCTAGGAGGTCCTGCGCATGCCCCGTCCCTTCACACTCTTCACCGGCCAGTGGGCCGACCTGCCGCTGGAGGAGGTCTGCCGGCTTGCCCGGGAATTCGGGTACGACGGGCTCGAACTCGCCTGCTGGGGCGACCACTTCGAGGTCGACAAGGCTCTGGCCGACCCCGGCTATCTGGACGGGCGGCGGCAGCTGCTCGACAAGTACGGACTGAAGTGCTGGGCGATCTCCAACCACCTCGTCGGCCAGGCCGTCTGCGACAACCCGATCGATGAACGGCACCAGGGAATCCTGCCGGCACGGATCTGGGGCGACGGTGAACCCGAAGGGGTGCGCCAACGGGCCGCCCAGGAGATCAAGAACACCGCCCGCGCGGCCGCCGCCTTCGGGGTGCGTACCGTCATCGGCTTCACCGGCTCCTCGATCTGGCACCTGGTCGCGATGTTCCCGCCCGTCCCGCCGCAGATGATCGAGCGGGGTTACGAGGACTTCGCCGAGCGCTGGAACCCGGTCCTGGACGTCTTCGACGCGGAGGGCGTGCGGTTCGCCCACGAGGTGCACCCCAGCGAGATCGCGTACGACTACTGGACCACGCACCGCGCTCTGGAGGCCGTCGGCCACCGGGCCGCGTTCGGGTTGAACTTCGACCCCAGCCACTTCGTCTGGCAGGACCTCGACCCGGTCAACTTCCTGTACGACTTCCGCGACCGGATCTACCACGTGGACTGCAAGGAGGCCCGCAGGCGGCTGGACGGCCGCAATGGCCGCCTCGGCTCCCATCTGCCGTGGGGTGACCCGCGGCGCGGCTGGGACTTCGTGTCCGCCGGGCACGGTGATGTGCCATGGGAGGACGTCTTCCGGATGCTCCGGTCCATCGACTACGAGGGGCCGATCTCCGTCGAATGGGAGGACGCAGGGATGGACCGGCTGGCGGGTGCGCCGGAAGCGCTTGCCACGCTGAAGCGGTATGACTTCGAGCCGCCGTCGGCGTCGTTCGACGCGGCGTTCGGGGGCGGGGACTGACGGGTCCTTCCGGGGAGCAACGCCTCCGGGCCGGGGCGGGGCGGGCAGAGAGCCCGCCACCCCGCGCTCAACCCTGCCCTCACCCCGCTTTGTCCTGACGCAGGAAAAAGTTCAACAAGACCGCTGCGTAAGGGCTTTCCGTCACGGACGAACAGGTCTACCGTCCCCAACGTGTTCATGACATGACCCGGGTCACCGGCGCCCCACAGGCCCCGCATGACCTGCGCGGCAGTCCCCGCGCAGAACGGCACGGCAGCACCCGCCCGTACAACCGGCACTCTCCGGAGGACACTCGTGCACAGAACCAGAAACAGGAGCAGAACGCGGCTCCGCGTCCGCAAATCCCTCGCGCTGCTCACCGGCGGCCTGCTCGCAGCGGCCACCCTCGCCCTGGGCGCCTCGCCCGGAGCAGCCGCGGCAGGACCGTCCTCGCCGGCCGCCGCCGACGCGGCGGCCGAGGACTTCCAGCAGGTCACCCTCGCCAAGGGGGCGGCCGAGACCGGCGAGCCCATGTCGCTGGCCGTGCTCCCCGACCGCAGCGTGCTGCACACCTCGCGCAACGGCGAGCTGCGGATCACCGACAGCGCCGGCAACACCAGGATCTCCGGTGTCCTCCCCGTCTACTCGCACGACGAGGAAGGCCTCCAGGGCGTCGGCATCGACCCCGAGTTCAGTGAGAACCGGGCGATCTACCTCTACTACGCGCCCCCGCTGGACACCCCCGCGGGCGACGCCCCCGAGACCGGGACCGCCGCCGACTTCGCCAAGTTCGACGGAGTGAACCGGCTGTCCCGCTTCGTCCTCAAGGAGGACGGCACCCTCGACCTGGCCAGCGAGAAGAAGGTCCTCGACGTCAAGACGTCGCGCGGCATCTGCTGCCACGTCGGCGGCGACATCGACTTCGACGGCCAGGGCAACCTGTATCTGTCCACCGGTGACGACTCCAACCCGTTCGCCTCCGACGGCTACACCCCCATCGACCAGCGCCCCGACCGCAACCCGGCGTTCGACGCCCGGCGCACCTCGGGCAACACCAACGACCTGCGCGGCAAGATCCTGCGGATCAAGGTCGCCGACGACGGCTCGTACACCGTTCCGGAC
The DNA here is from genome assembly GCF_044741025.1 of Streptomyces sp. NPDC088246. Taxonomy (NCBI): domain Bacteria; kingdom Bacillati; phylum Actinomycetota; class Actinomycetes; order Kitasatosporales; family Streptomycetaceae; genus Streptomyces; species Streptomyces sp. NPDC088246. Next base: position 242,826 of record NZ_JBIURV010000009.1, on the reverse strand, counting down.
GGCAACCTCTTCGCGCCGGGCACGGACAAGACCCGCCCCGAGATCTACGCGATGGGCTTCCGCAACCCGTTCCGTTTCAGCGTCGACAAGGCCACCGGAATCGTGTACGTCGGTGACTACGGGCCCGATGCGGGCGCGGCCGACCCCAAGCGCGGACCGGCCGGACAGGTCGAGTTCGCCCGGGTGACCAAGCCGGGCAACTTCGGCTGGCCGTTCTGCACCGGCGACAACGACCCGTTCATCGACTACGACTTCGCGACGAAGACCTCCGGCGCCGCCTTCGACTGCGCAGCTCCGAAGAACACCTCGCCGCACAACACCGGCCTGGTCGACCTGCCCGCGGCGCAGCCCGCCTGGATTCCGTACGACGGCGGCTCCGTGCCCGAGTTCGGTACCGGATCGGAGTCCCCGATGGGCGGCCCGGTCTACCACTACGACCCCAACCTCGACTCCCCGGTGAAGTTCCCCGAGGCATACGACGGGGACTTCTTCGCCGGAGAGTTCGGCCGGCGCTGGATCAAGCGCATCGAGCAGGACGACGACGGCACGGTCAAGTCCATCAACAACATCCCCTGGTCGGGCACCCAGGTGATGGACATGGCCTTCGGCCCCGACGGGGCGCTGTACGTCCTGGACTACGGCCTCTCCTGGTTCGGCGGCGACGAGAACTCCGCGCTCTACCGCATCGAGAACGCCACCGGTGGCCGTTCACCCGTCGCCGAGGCAGCGGTCAACAAAACATCCGGCACCGCACCGCTGAAGGTGCAGTTCTCCTCCGCGGGAACCACGGACGGTGACGGCGACGCGCTCACGTACGCCTGGGACTTCGGCGACGGCGGAACCTCCACGGCCGCCAACCCGACGTACACGTACAAGAAGAACGGCACCTACACCGCCACCGTCACCGCCAAGGACCCCACCGGGCGCACCGGCGCGGCAAGCGTCCACGTGACCGTGGGCAACACGGCACCCAAGGTGAACCTGGAACTCCCCGGTGACGGGCAGCTGTTCGACTTCGGCGACGACATCCCGTTCAAGGTGACCGTCACCGATCCCGAGGACGGCACGATCGACTGCTCCAAGGTCGAGGTGCGTTTCGTCCTCGGCCACGACAGCCACGGACACCCCATCACCACCGTCAACGGGTGCTCCGGCACGATCAAGACCGCGGTCGACGGCGGACACGACCCGAACGCCAACATCTTCGGAGTCATCGACGCCTCCTACACCGACAACGGAGGCGGCGGCCAGGCCGCGCTGTCCGGGCACGACCAGTCGCAGCTCCAGCCCCGCCACCGGCAGGCCGAGCACTTCACCTCGTCGTCCGGCATCAAGACGTACGACAAGGCGGCCGCCCACGGCGGGAAGACCGTCGGCGACATCAACAACGACGACTGGATCGCCTTCAAGCCGTACATCCTCGACGGAACCACCAAGCTCACCGCCCGGATCTCGTCCGGCGGCGCTGGCGGCTTCCTCGAGGTACGGTCCGGATCGGCCACCGGCACGATCCTCGGCTCCGCACCGGTGCCGGTGACCGGCGGCTGGGAGAACTTCCAGGACATCGACGTACCGCTGCGCGGCGTTCCCAAGAAGGCCACCGAACTCTTCCTCGTCTTCAAGGGAGGTGCCGGAGCGTTGTACGACGTCGACGACTTCGAGCTCTCCAACAGCGCCCCCGACCGCACCGCCAAGCGGGTCCTGGTCTTCTCGAAGACGGCCGGCTTCCGCCACGACGCGATTCCGGACGGCATCGCCGCGCTGAAGGAACTCGGCAAGGACAGCAACATCACCGTCGACGCGACGGAGGCGGCCGGCCAGTTCACGACCAGCAACCTGGCGCGGTACGACGCCGTCGTCTTCCTGTCGACGACCGGTGATGTGCTCAATGCCGATCAGCAGAAGGCATTCGAGAACTATGTGGCCACCGGCGGCGGTTACCTGGGCGTGCATGCCGCCGCGGACACCGAGTACGACTGGGCGTTCTACGGCGGACTCGTCGGCGCGTACTTCTCCGGGCACCCCGCGATCCAGCCCGCCACCGTACGCGTCGAGGACCACAACCACCCGGCGACCGCACACCTCGACGACGCCTGGGACCGTACCGACGAGTGGTACAACTACCGCACCAACCCGCGCAGCCAGGCCAAGGTCCTCGCCACACTCGACGAGACGACCTACACCGGCGGCACCATGAAGGGCGATCACCCGATCACCTGGTGCCAGAGCTACCAGGGCGGCCGCTCCTTCTACACCGGCCTCGGCCACACCAAGGAGTCGTACGCCGAACCGGCCTTCCGCAAACTCCTCCTCGGCGGCATGCGGTACGCGGCCGGTCAGGTGAAGGCCGACTGCAAGCCCGACACCGGCTACCGGTCGATCTTCAACGGCAAGACGCTCGAGGGCTGGAAGCAGGCCGGCCCCGGAAAGTTCAACATCGTCGACGGTGAACTGCGCTCCGAGGGCGGCATGGGTCTGCTCACCTACCAGGCCAAGGAGCTCGGGTCGTACTCGCTCAAGCTCGACTGGAAGATGGAGGGCGACGACAACTCCGGTGTCTTCGTCGGCTTCCCGGAGTCCGACGACCCCTGGTCCGCGGTGAACAACGGCTACGAGGTCCAGATCGACGCCACCGACGCGCCCGACCGCACCACGGGCTCGGTCTACACCTTCAAGGCGGCGAACATCAAGGCCCGTGACCAGGTCCTGCGGCCGCCCGGCCAGTGGAACAGCTACGAGATCAAGGTCCAGGGCGAACGTCTCCAGGTCTTCCTCAACGGAGTGAAAATCAATGACTTCACCAACACCGATCCGGTACGGAGCCTGAAGGACGGCTACATCGGCATCCAGAACCACGGTGCCAATGACCATGTGTCCTTCCGCAACATCCAGTTGAAGGAACTGCCCTCGGCGTAGGGCGCACTCCGGCCGACGGCGGGCGGGGAAGGACATCCGCCCCGCCCGCCGTCACCACCCGATCCCGTCCCCTCGTCGCACAGCGCCACTTGCTCTGCCCAGCCAGGACCCCCAGCCAGGGAGGCAGCCCGTGTCAGCACCCGCCGTTCGTACCGGAGTCTGGTTCATCGGAGCACGCGGCTCCGTCGCCACCACCGCCACAGCGGGGTGCGCGGCGGTCGCAGCAGGGCTCCACCCGGCGGCAGGCATGGTCACCGAAACACCACCGTTCGCCGAGAGCGGGCTGCCCACCCTCACCTCACTGGTCTTCGGCGGACACGACACTGTCGGCTGTCCACTGCCCAAAAGGGCCGAGGCACTGGCCACCGGGGGAGTGCTGCCGCACGGCCTGCCCTCGGCGGTACGCTCCGAACTCACCGCCGCCGACGCGGAGATACGGCCCGGCGGGCCACTGCCCGGCGACACCCGTAGCGACGAGGAGCTCATCACAGCCCTCGCCGCCGACCTCGCGGACTTCGGCCACCGCAACGACCTGGCCAGGACGGTCGTGATCAATGTCGCCTCCACGGAACCGGTCCCGTCCCCCGGCGAGCGGCGGTTGCCCGTCAGCTCGCTCTATGCCGCGGCAGCGCTCCGGGCAGGCTGCCCGTACATCAACTTCACCCCGTCCACCGGGCTGCGCACCCCCGCCCTCCAGGACGCCGTCGCGGGCTGCGGACTTCCTCACGCGGGCCGCGACGGCAAGACCGGCCAGACGCTGCTCCGCTCCGTACTCGCCCCGATGTTCGTGCAACGCGCCCTGCCTGTACGGGCCTGGTCGGGCACCAACCTGCTGGGCGGCGGCGACGGCGCGGCGCTGGCCGACCCGGGCGCGGCCGCGGCCAAGAACGCGGGCAAGGAACGCGTCCTCGCCGACACGCTGGGAACCGCGCCCGAGGGCGAGGTCCACATCGACGACGTACCGGCCCTCGGCGACTGGAAGACGGCCTGGGACCACATCGCGTTCGATGGATTCCTCGGGGCACGCATGGTGCTCCAGACGACCTGGCAGGGGTGCGACTCCGCACTGGCCGCACCCCTGGTTCTGGACCTGGCCAGACTGGTGGCCCGCGCCCACGAGAAGGGGCTGACCGGCCCCTTGCCCCAGCTCGGCTTCTACTTCAAGGACCCGGACGGCGGCCCTGCCGCACTCTTCGAGCAGTACATGGCGCTGCTCGCCTTCGCCGAAACGCTGCGGGGGGAGAAGTGACGGTACGGGCCTGGGCGGATCTGCTGCGGGTGTCGGCGCTGTTCACCGTCCCCGGCGACGCACTCGCCGGGGCGGCGGCGACGGGCAGGCGCCCCGACCGCGGCACCGCGCTCGCTGTCGGCGCCTCGCTCTGCCTGTACGAGGCGGGCATGGCGCTCAACGACTGGGCCGACCGCGACGAGGACGCCGTCGACCGCCCGCACCGGCCGATCCCCTCGGGCCGCATCGCTCCCGGCGCGGCCCTCGCGGCGGCGGGCGCACTGACGGCCGCGGGCCTGGGCCTCGCTGCCCGGGCCGGCCGCCCGGCCCTCGCGGTCGCCACGGGGCTGGCGGCGACGGTCTGGGCGTACGACCTCCGCCTCAAGCACACCCCGGTGGGACCGGCGGCGATGGCGGCGGCACGAGGACTGGATCTGCTGCTCGGCGCCACCGCCACCGGCACGGCGAAAAGGACGGCGGGCACGGGGTCGCGTACGGGCTCGGGATCGCGTACGGCCTCGGGTTCGAGTGCGGCTTCGGCGTCCGGCTCGCGCACGGGTTCGGCTTCGGCTTCGCATTCGCGTGGCGTCGTTCGCGCCGCCCTTCCGGCCGCCGGTCTGCTCGGGGCGCACACCTACGCCGTCACCGCCGTCTCACGGCACGAGGCACAGGGCGGATCCACCACCGCACCCCTTGCCGCGCTGGCGGTCACTGCCGCACTGGGCGCCGCGGCCCTGCGCGAGCAGCGCGGACCCGGGGACGCGACCCCGGATGCGGGACACGGCAGGAAGGGGGAGTCGCACCGGTCGCACCGGCCCACGGCGACCCCCGCCTCCACCGCCCCCCGCCTCCTGCTCACCGCGTTCACCGGCTCCTACTTCCATACTGCCGCGGGTCCCCTCCTCCACGCCGCCCTCAACCCGTCCCCGCCCCTCACCCAACGCGCCGTCGGCGGCGGCATCCGGGCGATGATCCCGCTCCAGGCAGCCCTCGCCACCCGCGCCGGAGCAGCAGGTTCGGGGCTCGCCGTCATGGGACTCGTCCCGCTCGCCCGCACTCTCGCCCGGAAGGTGAGCCTCACATGACGATCCGCCTCGGCTACGGCACCAACGGGCTCACCGACCTGCGCCTGGACGACGCCCTCGGACTCCTCGCCGATCTCGGGTACGACGGGGTCGGGCTGACCCTCGACCACATGCACCTCGATCCTCTCGCCCCCGACGTCGCCGCGCGCACCCGCCGAGTGGCGTCCAGGCTCCAGGAGCTGGGCCTCGGCGTCACAGTGGAGACCGGGGCCCGCTACGTCCTCGACCCCCGCCGCAAGCACGGGCCGTCGCTCCTCGACCCGGACCCCGAGGCCCGCGCAGCCCGCACCCGGCTGCTCGTCCGGGCCATCGGCATCGCCGCCGACCTCGGTGCGCACGCCGTGCACTGCTTCAGCGGCATCACCCCACCGGACACCACCCCCGACACCGCCTGGCAGCGGCTCACCGACTCCCTCGCCCCCGTCCTGGACGCCGCCGACCGCTCCGGCATCCCCCTGGCGATCGAGCCCGAGCCCGGACACCTCCTCGCCAACCTCGCCGACTTCCACCACCTGCGCGTTCTCAGCGGCGATCCACCACCGCTCGGACTGACTCTGGACATCGGCCACTGCCAATGCCTGGAGCCCGCCGCGCCCGCCGACTGCGTCCGCGACGCCGCCCCCTGGCTGCGGCACGTCCAGATCGAGGACATGCGCCGGGGCATCCATGAACACCTCCCGTTCGGTGAAGGCGAGATCGACTTCCCGCCCGTACTCGAAGCGCTCGACGCCCTCCCGGACACCGGCTACCGCGGCCTCATCGTCGTCGAACTGCCCCGTCACTCCCACGCCGGCCCCGAACTCGCCCGCACCTCCATCGAGTTCCTCCGCAAGCACAGTCCGTCTAGCCGCTGAAACCGCCGAAGGGAGCAACGCCATGCCGATGACCCCGACGACCTCCCCGCTGCTGACCCGCAAGGAACTCGACGCACAGCTCGGCGGAGCCGCGCGCGCCTGGCTCGACGAGGCCCTCGCCGAGGCCGAACACGCCGCCTCCCACGAGGACTCCGAACAGCCCGCCGGCCCGTACGCCGTACCGACGTGGGAACTGCGGTACGCCGCCGCCGGCCGGCACTGCGGACTCGAACACGCCGACTCCGTACGCGCCCTGCTGCTCATCGAAGCCCGCGCCGCACTGCCCGCCCTGACCAGGCTCTACGAGCAGGGCACCGCCGCCGAACGCCGCGCCGTCCTGCTCACCCTGCACCGGCTGGACCTCGGCCCCACCGCCCTTCCGCTCGTCGAGGACGCCCTGCGCACCAATGACACCCGGCTCGTCGCCGCGGCCGTCGGCCCGTACGCCGCCGCCCATCTCGACGCGCACAACTGGCGCCACGCCATTCTCAAATGCCTCTTCACCGGTGTCCCCGTGGATGCCGTCGACCAACTGGCACGGCGCTCCCACGGCGACGCGGAACTCGCCCGCATGCTCGGCGACTTCGCGGCCGAACGCATCGCCGCGGGCCGCAGCGTCCCCGCCGACCTCACCCGGGTGCTCGACCTCACCACTCCCGGCCCTGCCGCCCCCACGGAGGAGTCCTGATGCGCATCTTCGACCCCCACATCCATATGACCTCCCGCACCACGGACGACTATCAGGCGATGTACGACGCGGGTGTCCGCGCCCTCGTGGAACCCTCCTTCTGGCTCGGCCAGCCCCGCACCTCGCCCGCCAGCTTCTTCGACTACTTCGACGCCCTGCTCGGCTGGGAACCCTTCCGGGCCGCCCAGTACGGCATCGCCCACCACTGCACGCTCGCCCTCAACCCCAAAGAGGCCAACGACCCCCGCTGCACCCCCGTCCTGGACGCCCTGCCCCGCTATCTCGTCAAGGACTCCGTCGTCGCCGTGGGCGAGATCGGCTACGACTCCATGACCCCGGCCGAGGACACCGCCCTCGCCGCACAGCTCCAGCTCGCCGCCGACCACGGCCTGCCCGCACTCGTGCACACCCCGCACCGCGACAAGCTCGCCGGACTGCACCGCACCATCGACGTCATCCGCGAATCCCACCTCGCCCCGGAGCGGGTCCTGCTCGACCACCTCAACGAGACGACCGTCAAGGACGCCAGGGACAGCGGCTGCTGGGCCGGCTTCTCCATCTACCCCGACACCAAGATGGACGAGGACCGCATGATCGCGGTCCTCAGGACCCACGGCACCGAGAAGGTCCTGGTCAACTCGGCCGCCGACTGGGGAAGGAGTGACCCGCTCAAGACCCGCAAGGTGGGCGACGCGATGCTTGCCGCCGGGTTCAGCGAGGACGACGTCGACCAGGTGCTCTGGCGCAATCCTGTCGCCTTCTACGGGCAGAGCGGCCGGCTCCAGCTCGGCATCGCCGCGCCGGAACCACTCCACGAGGGCAACTCCATCCTGCGCGGCGGGGAGTGAGGCGATGCGCTTCCGCCACCCCGACGGCTCCACCGTCCACCTCTCGTACTGCACCAACGTCCACCCCGCAGAGACACTCGACGGGGTCCGCACCCAACTGCGCGACCACTGCGAACCGGTCCGCAAACGCCTCGGCCGGGACAGGCTCGGCATCGGCCTCTGGCTCGCCAGGGACGCGGCCCGCAGCCTGATCAACGACCCGTCACAGCTGCGCTCCCTGCGCGCCGAGCTGGACCACCGCGGCCTGGAAGTCGTCACCCTCAACGGCTTCCCGTACGAGGGATTCGGCGCCGACGAGGTCAAGTACCGGGTGTACAAGCCGGACTGGACGGACCCGGAGCGGCTCGCCCACACCACCGACCTCGCCCGGCTCCTGGCCGGTCTGCTCCCCGACGACGTCAGCGAAGGGACCATCTCCACCCTCCCGATCGCCTGGCGCACCCCGTTCGACTCCGACGCCGAGGCGGCCGCTCTCGCACACACCGCGCTCACCACCCTCGCAGAACGCCTCGACGCGCTTGCCGAGCTCACCGGCAAGTCCATCCGCATCGGCCTCGAACCCGAGCCGGGCTGCACGGTCGAGACCACCGCCGACGCCATCGCACCGCTCACCGCCGTCGGACACCGGCGCATCGGCATCTGCATCGACACCTGCCATCTGGCCACCTCCTTCGAGGACCCCGACACCGCCGTCGACGCGCTCGACACAGCGGGCATCCCGGTAGCCAAGGCCCAGCTCTCCGCCGCGCTGCACGCCGAACACCCCCACCTCCCCGAGGTACGCAGCGCACTCGCCGCCTTCGCCGAGCCCCGCTTCCTCCACCAGACCCGCACCAGCACCGCCGCCGGGCTGCGCGGCACCGACGACCTCGACGAGGCGGTCACCGGCCGCGCCCTGCCCGACGGCGCCCCGTGGCGCGCCCACTTCCACGTCCCCCTGCACGCACCCCCGGCACCACCGCTCACCTCCACTCTTCCCGTTCTCCAATCCACGCTGGCCCGGCTCGTCGGCGGCGCCCGGCCCCTCACCCGGCACCTGGAGGTCGAGACGTACACCTGGCAGGCGTTACCGGCCGCGCTGCGCCCGCGCACCCGCACCCAGCTCGCCGACGGCATCGCCGCCGAACTCACCCTCGCCCGCGACCTCCTGGTCGACCTCGGCCTCAAGGAGCTCCCATGACCGCAGCCGAGCAGACCACCACGCAGGCCACCACGCCCACCGCACCGACCCCGCTTCTCGTTCTCGACGTCGTCGGCCTCACCCCACAGCTCCTCGACCACATGCCGCACCTCAAGGCCCTGGGGCAGTCCGGCACCCACGCCCCTCTCGGCACCGTGCTCCCCGCAGTCACCTGCGCCGCCCAGTCCACCTTCCTCACCGGCACCATGCCCGCCGAGCACGGCATCGTCGCCAACGGCTGGTACTTCCGCGAGCTCGGTGACGTCCTGCTCTGGCGCCAGCACAACGGTCTGGTCGCCGGGGATAAGCTCTGGGACGCCGCCCGCCGCGCCCACCCCGGCTACACCGTCGCCAACATCTGCTGGTGGTACGCGATGGGCGCCGACACCGACATCACCGTCACCCCGCGCCCCGTCTACTACGCCGACGGCCGCAAGGAACCCGACTGCTACACGCGGCCGGCCGCCCTGCACGACGAACTCACCGAAAAACTCGGCACCTTCCCCCTCTTCCACTTCTGGGGCCCCGGCGCCGACCTCGTCTCCTCCCAGTGGATCATCGACGCGACCCGGCACATCCTCGACACCCGCCACCCCGACCTGGCCCTGTGCTACCTCCCGCACCTCGACTACGACCTGCAGCGCTACGGCCCCGACGACCCCCGCTCGTACCGGGCCGCGGCCGATCTCGACCGGGCCGTGGCACCCCTCCTGGACGACGCCCGCCGCGAAGGCCGCACCGTCGTCGCCCTCTCCGAGTACGGCATCACCCGCGTCGACCGGCCCATCGACATCAACCGGGCCCTGCGCCGCGCCGGTCTCCTGGAGGTCCACACCCAGGACGGCATGGAATACCTCGACCCGATGGCCTCCCGCGCCTTCGCCGTCGCCGACCACCAGCTCGCCCACATCTACGTACGTCGCCCCGAGGACCTCGAAGCGACCCGGGAAGCCCTCCAGGACCTCCAGGGCATCGAGCAGCTCCTCGACGACGAGGGCAAGAAGGCACACGGCCTGGACCATCCGCGCTCCGGCGAACTGGTCGCCGTCGCGGACCCGGATGCCTGGTTCACGTACTACTACTGGCTCGACGACGCCCGCGCGCCCGACTTCGCGCAGCTCGTCGAGATCCACCGCAAACCCGGCTACGACCCGGTCGAACTCTTCCTGGACCCCCAGGACCCGTACGTCCGGGTCAAGGCCGCCGCGGCCGTCGCCCGCAAGAAGCTCGGCATGCGCTACCGCATGGCGGTCGTACCGCTGGACCCGTCACCTGTTCGCGGCAGCCACGGCCGCCTCCCCATGAGCGACGAAGAAGGTCCGCTCATCCTGTGCTCCACCCCCCACGCGTTCACCGGACCCGTCCGGGCCACCGAGGTGAAGTCCTTGCTCCTCACGCTTGCCGGCCTCGCATGAGACCGGTCCGCACACGGCGTTTCGAGCATCTTCGAGAAGGAGAGAGACCGTGACCGCGTACAACGACGAATCCGGAACGGACGGCGCCCTGCGCCGCAGCCTCGGCGTCAGCCGCCGCCGTTTTCTGAGCACCTGCACGGCCGCTGCGGCAGCGGCGATCGCCGCGCCCGCCTTCGGCGCTTCGCCGGCCCTCGCCCAGACCGCCTCCGGCAAGGGGCAGGGCGTCGGCCAGGCTCTGGTCCCGGCGGAGCGACGAGGAATCATCCTGTACACCGTGCGCGACGCCACGGGCCGGGATCCGCTCAGCACCGACCTTCCCTCGGGCTTCCGTGAGGTCTTCAGGGAACTGGCCCGCTACGGCTACAAGCAGGTCGAGTTCGCCGGGTACGGCCAGCACGCCAACGCACCCGGCGGAAGCAACCTCGAATCGGTGGAAGGCGCGAAGCTGCTGCGCTCGTGGCTGGACGACTACGGTCTGCGCGCCCAGGGCAACCACGGCTTCATCCCGTCGTCCTGGCCGCTGAACCAGAGCGACCTGGACCAGTTCAAGCGCCACCTCGAGATAGCGAACATCCTCGGCATGGAACACATGGGCACCGGTGGCGACCCCACCGGCAGCGCCTACCGTGCCGACTGGGACGTGGCCGCCGACAAGTGGAACACGCTGGGACGCATCGCTCGGGGTGCGGGCATCAAGCTGTACACCCACAACCACGACGCGGCCTACGGCTTCCTGCTCGACGGCGGTCCGCTGGACGCACAGGGCCGCCCCACCCGCAGCTCCGGCATCCGCAAGCTGGAGTACTTCCTTCAGGTCACCGACCCGAAGTCCGTGTGGCTGGAGATGGACATCTTCTGGGCGCACGTCGCCCAGTACAAGTTCCACACCTACACGGCGCACGACGGATCGCAGCAGGAGAACATCTTCGACCCGGCGGCACTGGTCCGCTGCAACACCAAGCGCTACCCGCTGTTCCACGCCAAGGACGGCATCGTCAACACCACCAACGGCCAGGGCTACGACATGGTCCCCTTCGGTACCGGGGTCATCGACTACCGGACGTTCTTCCGCCGCGTCGGGGCGAAGAACTACCACAACCCGATGGTCGAGCAGGACAACGCACCGAGCTCGACCGTCCCCGCGCAGTCCCTGAACCATGCGCGGACCGGTTACGACAACTTGGCGGCTCTGCGCAAGTAGGACCATCGGCGGCACCGGAGCGGCGGTCCGCGCCTCACCCCGGACTCCTGGAGACCGGGGAGCGGTGCGAACGCCCGCCCGGTGACGTCAGGCACCGTACGCTCCACCGCCTTCACCAGGAGCGTACGGTGCCTGATCAGCGCGCCCTTCCGGTCCTCCGGTGCCGGCGCCGCCACATCGTCGATCCCGGCGAGCATCCGCCGGGACACCTGCGGATCTCCTCGAAGGCGAGATCCACGAGATCGGTCCACTCCGGCACATCCTGCACAAGCCGCACCGCGCCCGCCCCGTCCCGGTGCTGCACCGCCCCGAGCGGCAGGAGCACCATGGCAGCCAGCGATTGCACGAGCGGGCCTACGAGGAAGTCGGCGATCTGATCAGGTTCGCCGACGATGCCAGGACCATCGTCACCACCATCAGCTCGGCGATGATGACCTTCATCGGTGTCGTCTTCAGCACATCTCCGCATCGAGCGCCGAGACGCCCCGCCACAGAGCGAAGGAGCACAGCAGCCCCACCGTCGGAGCGAACCAGAACGTATCGCGCAGATGGTCACGCAGGGGGGACAGCGCCGGGGCCGTCGGCAGCCGCGATCACTGATGCCCGCGAAGGTAGCCCGGCCGCCCCCACCACGCCCGTACGCCGCCCGGCAAACGCCCGGTGAACTGTGCGTACGCGTGCGACTGCGGACCGTACGCAGTGCTCCCCAGGCCCCACGGGCGCGCCCACCACGCCGCACTGACCACCGAATATGCAGGTGAGAGGCGCCCCAAACCCCTGGTATTGTTTTCTTTGTCGCCGCGGGAGACCGGGGCCGATCACCTAGTCCGGGTGGCGGAATGGCAGACGCGCTAGCTTGAGGTGCTAGTGCCCTTTATCGGGCGTGGGGGTTCAAGTCCCCCCTCGGACACCAGTAGAGACCCCAGTTCAACTGGGGTCTCTCTGCGTTTCCGGACGGTTCGGTGAGCATGGGAACGGCCCCGGTGGAAGCGTCCTCACGCTTCCACCGGGGCCGTCCACGCAGCCGGGAGGATCAGACGGCCTGGCGCTCCCGCGCGAGGCCGTTCACCCGTCGCCGGACGACGAACCAGCCGCCGACCAGAGCCGCCGCGATCAGCGGCAGGCACAGCACGGTCGTACGGCCCACTCCGCCGCCCCACCACATCAGGAACACGACCCCGGCGAGGAACGCCAGCGTGACGATCTGCGTGTACGGGGCCCAGGGCAGCCGGTACGAGGGGCGGGTGACCCTGCCGTCCTGTGAGCGGTGCCAGAACAGCAGCGAGCAGAGCATGATCATGCCCCAGGTGCCGAGGATGCCGATCGACGCGAAATTGAGGACGATCTCGAATGCCTGGCCAGGCATGACGTAATTGAGCACGACACCGAGTACACCGAAACCGGCGGTCAGCAGGATGCCGCCGTAGGGCACCCGGCCCTTGTTCATCCGGCCGGTGAACCTGGGCGCGGAGCCGGCCAGCGCCATGGAGCGCAGGATGCGCCCGGTGGAGTACAGACCGGAGTTCAGGCTGGAGAGCGCCGCGGTCAGCACGACCAGGTTCATCACACCGGCCGCGCCCGGGATACCGAGCTTGTCCATGACGGTGACGAAGGGGCTCTGGTCCGCCGAGTACGAGGTGTACGGCAGCAGGAGGGCCAGCAGCACCACCGAACCGACGTAGAAGAGGCCGACGCGCCACATGATCGAGTTGATCGCCTTGGGCATGATCTTCTCGGGGTTCTGCGTCTCACCCGCGGCGACGCCGCAGAGCTCGACGGAGGCGTACGCGAACACGACGCCCTGGATCACCATCAGCAACGGGAGCATGCCGGTGGGGAAGATGCCGCCGCTGTCGGAGATGGTGGAGATGCCCGGCGTGTGACCGTCCACCGGGTGCTGGGTGACCACCAGGAAGATGCCGATGAGCATGAAGGCCACCAGGGCGGAGACCTTGATGATCGCGAACCAGAACTCCATCTCACCGAAGTACCTCACCGAGATGAGGTTGGCGGTGAGGACGACGGCGAGGGCGATCAGCGCGAGGATCCACTGCGGGATGTCGCTGAACATCGCCCAGAAGTGGGCGTAGGTGGCGGCCGCGGTGATGTCGGCGACGGCGGTGGTCGACCAGTTCAGGAAGTACAGCCACCCGGCCGCGAAGGCGCCCTTCTCGCCCATGAACTCCCGGGCGTACGAGACGAAGGCACCGGAGGAGGGCCGGTAGAGCACCAGCTCGCCGAGCGCGCGGACGACGAAGAAGGCGAAGACACCACAGACCGCGTAGGCAACGGCGAGGGAGGGACCCGCACCGGCCAGTCGCCCGCCCGCGCCCAGGAACAGGCCGGTGCCGATCGCGCCGCCGATGGCGATCATGTTGATGTGACGGGACTTGAGGTCCTTGCTGTAACCGGCGTCGCCGGCGTCCCGGTGGGGGGAGCTCGTCGCCGGTGGGGCGGCGGCGAGCGTATCGGCCGCAGTGGTGCGGTCACTCATGAAGGAGATTCGCCTTTGTGGGGGGAAGGTGGGCGGTCCCGGCCATGGCCGGGACCGCGGAGTCGTCACCCGTGGCACGGCTCAACGGCATATCATCCGGGAATCCGGTGATTTTGGCAGTGCCCTACATCACTCAGGAACAAATCTGAGGTATTTCAGAGGTTACGGACAGGTAAGCAAGAGGGTGTCCTCACGGGGGCAGGCCGACTTGCTTGCCCGTGGCCCCGAACCAGGCGAATGCCTCCTCGGTCCGTGCGAGGAGTTCGGGCGGGGGTGTGGTCCACGGGCGGGTCTGCGACGGGTCGCCGCGGCCTGGAACGCGGCTGCAGCGGCCGGTCGTCTCAATCCCGATGCCTGTCGGCCGGTGCCTTCAGCAGCCGGTCCAGCTCGTTTCCGGCCTCGTCGTACCCGGCGTCGGAGATTCGTTGCAGCTCGCGCAGGTCGCCGGTCGTAGCCGCGCGTCGAGTGAGCAGTAACCCGGCGTGCATGGATCCCTCATCCAAAAGCTCGCTCAGCTCTTCGAGGTCGCCGGCTGCGTCGGCAAGGTCGGCCAGCCGGTCCGAAGCAGTCTCGTTGCCCTCATCGGCCAGCTCGCGCAGGGTCTCCCGACGGGATTCGTGTGCGTCATGACGCCATGCTGCAACCCTGCCCCAGGGGAAAGGTCAAGTGGGACGATGACCGGGTGATCACCATCGGGCAGCTGGCCAGGTACGTCGGAGTGTCGATCAAGACCATCCGCGTCTATCACGACAAAGGGCTGCTCCCCGAGCCTGACCGCGACGCGTCCCGCTACCTGCTACAGGCAAACGTTGCCTGATGCGGCACTGGCCAGGAGGCGTGGTTCAGCTGCACAGGGCCGCGTCCACGGCATTCTCAAGGTGCTCCACGGCTTCATTGGTCTTCGGTTCAAGGGTCATCGTGACGCTGGCGGCGCGGCCGTCGTCGGTGGCTGCGGCCCAGGTCCCGTAGCCGGGGATGGCACCGCTGTGGGCCCGGGCGACACGGTCGTGGGCCGGGGCGCACGGCAGTGGCGTGCTGATGATTCCCAGGCCGGCGTTGTAGCCGTCTTTCCCCATGGGAACGGTGGTGCGCATGTGGTCGAGCTGGGCCTTCGCGAGGAGGCGGCCGCACCGACCGGCAAATGGGGGGCGTCGCGGGGCTGGGCACGCACTCCCCCAAGGCCTTAAGAGCCAGGGGCCCCCCTCCGGCGTTGTCGTCAGTCGACAACGCTCCGCGTTGCCTCCCTCCTCCGCCCTGCAGCTGCACACGCAGCCCCGCTCCTTCTTCCACCCCCCATTTGCCGGTCGGTCTTGGTCACAATCCAGTCTCGGAGGTCCGGCGGTGTCTTGATTTCGGCCATGTAATCGATTTCAATCATCGCTGTAATCGATTCCATGACTCTGGACCGCTGGTTTCGAGGCTCACGGAAACCACAAGGAGGTGGTCCGGAAATGGCGAGCATCAAGGATGTCGCGGCCGAGGCGGGAGTGTCCGTCGCCACGGTCTCCCGCGTTCTCAACAGCCATCCCTCCGTCAGCCCCGACGCGCGCAGACGCGTCCTCGCAGCTGTCGACGTCCTCGGCTACCGGCCCAACGCCGTCGCCCGTTCGCTGCGCACCGATCAGACACGCACCCTCGGCCTGGTCATCAGTGACGTACTCAACCCGTACTTCACCGAACTGGCCCGATTCGTCGAGGAGGAGGCCCGCGCGCTCGGCTACAGCGTCATCATCGGCAACGCCGACGAGCAGCCCGACCTGCAGGAACATCACGTCCGCACGCTCCTCGACCGCCGGATCGACGGACTCCTCGTCTCCCCCGCCGACGGGAGCTCCCCGCTCACGCCGGGCGCCGCGGGCAGCGGCACACCGATGGTCTTCGTGGACCGCTGGATCCAGGGTGCGGACGTCCCCGTGGTACGTGCCGACGGCCGCGACGCCATCCGGGACCTGGTCGCCCACCTGCACCGCCTCGGCCACCGCAGGCTCGCGATCATCGCGGGCCCGCCGGCCGCCACCACGGGCAACGAGCGAGTCGAGGCCTTCCGCGAGGCGCTGCGTGAGCACGGACTCGCGCTGCCCGACACCTACATCGGGCAGGGCGACTTCCAGGCGGACAGCGGGCGCCGCGCCACCGAGCGCTTTCTGGCCCTTCCCGAACCGCCCGAGGTCGTTTTCGCCGCCGACAATCTGATGGCACTCGGCGCGCTGGACGCGATTCGCGCACGCGGGCTGCGCGTCCCGCAGGACATCGGGCTCGCGGCCTTCGACGACATCCCGTGGTTCCTGCATACCGACCCGCCGATCACGGCCATCGCCCAGCCGACCGGCGAACTCGGCCGAGCCGCTGTGCGGGCGCTGGTCGACCTCATCGAGGGGCGGTCCCCGCAGTCCGTCACCCTTCCCGCCCGCCTTGTCGTACGCAGTTCCTGCGGCGAGCACGCTTCGAACCGGAGGGGCAACCTGTGAGCAGCCAGGTCGAGTTGCTGCGCATCGAAGGCGTACGCAAGGCCAAGGTGCGCGAACTGGGCATCGCCCGGCTGCAGATGGTGGAGATCGCCGAGGCGCTCAGCCTCGACGCGTGCGTTCTGATCATGCCTAATCCGACTCCGGCTCGCCCGGCGGCAATACGAAGGCGGGCATGTCGCTGTCCATGCTCAACAGCCCCTTCTTCGTACAGATGAAGGAGGGCGCCCAGGCGGAGGCGAAGGCGGCCGAAGTCGCAGCCGAAGGAACTGGGCAGGATCGCCGTGCAGAAAGCGGCGCGGGCCGCAAGGGCAAGAAGGTCGATAGCATGATGAAGGTGCCGGTTCAAGGTAGTCACCGAGAAGAATGTCGCCGACTTCTCCCGAACAGCGCCTGAGCAGCGTCCGACCTCGGAAAGCAGGAACAATGCACGTCAACGACCACTACCGGTACGACCTGCTGGTTGTGGGCTCGGCCAACGCCGACCTGGTCATCGGTGTCGAACGTCGTCCGGCACCCGGTGAGACCGTGCTCGGTTCCGATCTTGCCGTCCACCCGGGCGGCAAGGGAGGGAACCAGGCGGTGGCCGCCGCCCGCCTCGGGGCCGTCACTGCGCTGCTGGCACGGGTCGGCGATGACGCCCACGGCCGCCTGCTGCTCGACTCGCAGCGGGCGGCCGGAGTGGACACCGAGGGCGTCCTCGTGGGCGGGGCACCGACCGGAGTCGCGCTGATCACCGTGGACCCCTCCGGCGACAACAGCATCGTGGTGTCGCCGGGGGCCAATGCCCGGCTGACCCCGGAGGACATCCGGGCGGCCGGACCCCTCTTCGAGGCGGCGCGGGTCGTGTCCGTACAGCTGGAGATTCCGCTGGAGACGGTTGCCGAGGTGGTCGGTGTCATGTCACTCGGTACCAGGCTGGTCCTGAACCCGTCCCCGCCCGCACCCCTGCCCGATCACGTGCTGGCCGCCTGCGACCCCTTGGTCGTCAACGAGCACGAGGCGCGCTACATGCTGGGGGAAGCCGCCGGCGCCACGCCTCAGGAGTGGGCGCGAGCACTGCTGAAGCTCGGCCCGCAGTCGGTCGTGGTCACGCTGGGTGCGGCGGGCGCGCTCGTCGCCGACGGCCGTACGGGTGACGTCGTACCCGTACCGAGCCCCAAGGTCGAGGCTGTGGACACGACGGGGGCGGGCGATGCGTTCACCGCCGCCCTGGCCTGGCGGCTCGGCCTGGGAGAGCAACTCGCCGAGGCCGCCGCGTTCGCCGTCAGGGTCGGTGCGGCGGCCGTCACCCGGCAGGGCGCGCAGGAGTCCTACCCGAGCGCAGCGGAAGTCTCCGCGCTGTGAAGTAGGCAGGAATGCTCAACCGTCATCTCGCCGGGGTGCCCGCCGAGTTGGGCATGGTGACAAGGTGCTGATCAGCGGCGTGGGCATGCACATTCCGGCCTGCCCGCGCCTGGTCGACATGGCTTTCCGGGCCGGAGTCACTTCGTTCGCCGAGGTGCTCGACGGACTGCTGGACCAACTGGTCGTGGAGGGCGCAACCGCGGCACACGAGGTACGGGGGGGCAACCCGGAGGCCGCGCAGCTTCTGGACGAGGGCCGCCCCGTACTCGCCCACGTACCGCACGGGGCTCCAGGAAGATGCGGAGACGGGTAGTGGCGCCGCCTTGGAGGGGCGGCGCCACGCGGCAGGTCGACTGCTGTGCGCCGTCGACGCCTCCCGCTCCCGGAAGACACCTTGGCAACCGCTGGACACCGCCGGAAGATCTGCGCCGCCCGTTCCTTGTCTCCCAGGGGCCGCGGCTCCTGTGAATGCCCGGGGCGGCAACCCGTCAGCCCCGGGCTCCAGTCGCGGTCATGACGCCGGGTTTCCGGCAGATTCCCGGGCCCACGCCGGGGCGGCGCCGGGCGCGGCGTCGGCCGGATCGGTGCAGTCCGTCGTGCTGGAGCCGCGGACGATGAGTTCCGGACCGAGTCGTACCGTGCGGCTCGGGCCGGCCTTCTCTCCGGCCAGCCGCCGGTCCAGCAACCGGGCGGCTTCTGCGGCCAGTTCGGCGACGGGTTGGCGGACGGTGGTCACGCCAGGGTCGGTGAGGCTCGCCATGGGGATGTCGTCGAAGCCGGTGACGGCGATCTCGCCCGGGACGTCCACTCCCAGCTGTCGCAGTCGTTGCAGCGCACCGATGGCGATGAGGTCGTTGGCGCAGACGATGGCGTCCGGGCGGTGCGCGCGGACCCGGTCCACCGCGGCACGCCCCCACTCGACGGAGAATTCGCCGAGTTCGACACGTCCGGGCGCCCGCGGGTCCAGTGCGCCGACGCCGGACTCGTACGCGGCGCGGCGTTCGACTGCCGCCGAGGCGGTGCCCGCCGCCCCGACGAAGCACAGACGGCGACGCCCCGACGCTGCGAGGTGGTCCAGTACGAGCTTTATGCCGGCGGCGTTGTCGACGACCACCGAGTCGGCGACGCCGGGGCCGCAGCCTCGGTCCAGCAGTACCAGCGGCACCCGGGCCGCCGCGTCGGTCACCGCGGCCACGCTGCGTTTCTCGTCGACCGGGACGACCAGCAGGGCGTCGACCTGACGGGCCAGCAAGGCGTTGATCCGGGCCGCTTCGGTCATCGGGTCGTCGTCGCAGTCGGCGAGAATCACGGCACGGTCGTGGACGTGCAGCGCGCGCGTCAGCTCCCGCACCAGAGTCGGGTAGAACGGGTTGGTGATCTGCGGCAGGACAAGGCCGATGGTGCCTGTCGAGCGGCTGCGCAGGGCACGGGCCACGTGATTGGGCCGGTAGCCGAGACTGTCGGCGGCCGCGCGTACCCGCCGGGCGGTTTCCGCGCCGACCGGGCGGTTGCCGACGAGCACCCGGGACACCGTGGCGACGGAACAGCCCGCCAGGCGAGCCACGTCTCGCAGTGTTACTTCCGCCACTTCGGATCGCCTGCCCTGTTCGTCTGGTCCGGCCGCGTGAAGCGGGCGGATGCCCGTGGGGAGGCGGCAAACGTTATCACCGGCCTTTCCCCGTGCCCAGACTGCGATCCGCCACCCCAAACGGGTCACAACGTGAGATAAGGCTTCACCCATTGACATCGTGGGCGTCGGTGCGCAAAGTCTTCGGAGAACGATTTCCCAGATCGTTTTCCCACCGCGTGATCAAGGAAGAGTGCGCGGTACCTGTTCGTCTCGCTGCCCGCCCGCGGGTCGGCGCCGCATGCCGGCGTGGACCGCGACGGCGGTCGGGGACCGTGCCGGCGCACTCTGTGCAGTAGCCCTTTTTGTGGCGCTGGCCGAGATCCATCTCAAACTGTTCAGCTGAGCGAAGGGGCTCTTCCGATGGCCAGAAAGATCATCCTCGACTGCGACCCCGGGCATGACGACGCGATCGCCATGCTCCTGGCGTACGGGAACCCGGATGTGGATCTGGTCGCCGTGACCACCGTGGTCGGCAACCAGACGCTGGAGAAGGTGACGCGCAACGCGTTGTCCGTGGCGCGTATCGCCGGTATCACCGGGATTCCCTTCGCCGCGGGATGTCCGCGGCCGCTGGTGCGGACCATCGAGACGGCGCCGGAGATCCACGGCGAGTCGGGACTCGACGGCCCGGCGCTGCCCGAACCGACCCTGGAGCTGGACCGACGTCACGCCGTGGACCTCATCATCGACACGGTGATGTCCCATGAGCCGGGCGAGATCACCATCGTCCCCACGGCCGGCCTGACCAACATCGCGCTCGCCGTACGCAAGGAGCCGCGCATCGCCTCCCGCGTCCGCGAGGTCGTGCTGATGGGCGGCGGCTACCACGAGGGCAACTGGAGCGCGGTCGCCGAGTTCAACATCATCATCGACCCGGAGGCCGCGCACATCGTCTTCAACGAGAGCTGGCCGGTCACCATGGTGGGTCTCGACCTGACCCACCAGGCGCTCGCGACCCCGGACGTGCGGAAGAAGATCGCCGCGGTCGGCACCAAGCCGGCCGCGTTCGTGGGCGAGCTCCTCGACTTCTTCGGCGCCACCTACCTCGAGTCGCAGGGCTTCGAGCACCCTCCGGTGCACGACCCGTGCGCGGTCGCCTACGTCATCGACCCGACCGTCATGACGGTGCGCAAGGCTCCGGTGGACATCGAGCTCACCGGCGGGCTGACCCTCGGCATGACCGTGACCGACTTCCGGGCGCCCGCCCCGCCCGACTGCCACACCCAGGTCGCCGTCAAGCTCGACCACGAGCGCTTCTGGGACCTCGTCGTGGACGCCCTGACGCGGATTGGTGACGGCGCCGAATGAACGTCTTCACCCATACCCGAGCCGTCCCGGGCGGGCCGCCGCCGGTCACCGACCGGCGCCCGGTCCGGGTGGGCGTGCTGGTCGCCGCGCTCCTCGTGGCGTGCTTCGCCTTCCAGCTGAACGCCAGCATGCTCAGCCCGGCCCTGAAGAGCATCGAGGACAGCCTGGGCGCCACTACGGCCGAGATCGGCCTCACCCAGACCGCGTTCTTCACCTCGGCGGCCCTGTTCTCGCTGTTCCTGCCGAGGCTGGGCGATATCGTCGGCCGCCGCCGGGTGCTGGTCGCGATGATGGTGCTCATGGCGGTCGGCTGCGTGGTCGCCGCGCTGGCACAGAACGTGCCGATGCTGTTCGTCGGCCGCATCATCCAGGGCGTGTCCGGGCCTACGGTGCCGCTGTGCCTGATCATGCTGCGGGTCGAGGTCACCGAGCCGAAGAAGTACGGCACCCTGCTGGGCGTGATCACCGCCGTCAACGGTGGCATCGCCGGGGTCGACTCCCTCGCCGGCGGGTTCCTCGCCGACAACCACGGCTTCGCCTCGGTGTTCTGGGTGATGGCCGTAGTGGCGGCGATCGCCACGGTTCTGGTCGCCACCATGACGCCGGAGTCCAAGGCGGACGCCGCGTCCCGGATGGACTGGCCCGGCGTCACACTCCTGGTCGTCTCGGTCGGAGCACTGCTGATCGCGCTGAACGAGGCCGGAAAGCTCGGCGCCGCGAACTGGCTGCTCTTCGCCGTCCTTGTCGTCGTGGCCGCGATCGCCTTCGCCCTGTTCTGGCGGACCGAGGGCAGGAGCGGGCACCCGCTGGTCGCAACCCGGCACCTGCGGCAGCGCGCGACCTGGGCGACGCTGCTGACCACCGTGCTCACCATGACCGGCGTGTTCGCCGTCATGAACGGGCTGATCCCGGCGTTCGCCCAGGACGCTCACGCCGGGCTCGGCATGTCCGCCGAACAGTCCGCGTGGTGGACGCTCACGCCGTACGCGCTGGCCGGGCTCGCCATGGGGCCCGTCGCCGGCCGGCTCGCCGCCACCTTCGGCTACCGCCGCATCCTGCGTCTGGGCCTGATCGGCGCGGCCGCCTCCGTCGTCCTGATGATTTTCACCCTGGGCGACCCGTCGCGTGCCCTGCTGCTCGTGGCCTCGCTACTGGTCGGCATCACCTACGCGGGCGTGGGCAACATCATGCTCAACGGCCTCGGTATCGTGCTGTCCCCGCGCGAGAACCCCGGATTCCTGCCCGGGTTGAACGCCGGTGCGTTCAACCTCGGTGCCGGGCTCAGTTTCGCGGCGCTCTACGCGGTCCAGACGGCGGTCCAGCCCGCCGACCCGGCATCACCCGACGGCTACATCGCCAGCATGATCGCCGGCGTGATCATGCTGGGTCTCGCCACCGTGGCGTCCTTCCTGATCCCCAAGCCGGTGGCGGCGGAAGACGGACTCTGACGGCCGCGGCTGCCCCGGCGTGACACTGCCGACGCCGGGGCAGCGGGATCAGCTCGGCCGGTAGAAAGCTGAGTTCCCGGGGCTGTTCACGGCACGCTGAGCGAACGTCCTGTTGCTGCGCGGCGTCTTCTTCTGACGAAGGCCGGCAGACGCCAGGCGTGCGAATCGCGGACGACGGGTCTGCGCGGTGGTCACCGCGGTTTCTGGCGCGATCACCGCGCACTCCGCGCAGCTGATGGGCCGCATCCCTCTTCGGGAGCGGCCCATCATGTGTATGCGCTGACGCATGCGGTGAGAATCCCGGTGAACCGTCGACGGTACTGATGGTCCACTCGCCCAACCCATCCCTCTCGTGACCCCGGGGACACCCGCGGGTCGGCCCGTGCGCCCCACGATGTCGGCCCCCACAAGACAGATCCGTACTCCGTGACCCGGCGGCGGACTCGGCCGGTGCAAGGCCATCCACTCCGTGACCGCGCCCGACGAAGATCTGTTTGGATGAGCGAACGCACCATCAGTAGTACCCGGTGGCGGTTGCTTTGGGGCGGGCGTGACGTAGCGTTGCCCTTTTGGTGGTGTTCGGAAGAGCACCGCAAGGCACCGTTGTGCCCTCATCAGTCATGGGGGCACCGAGGGGTATTGGGATGAAGCTCTGCTTCCTCGTTGAAGAGCTGTACCGGCATGACGGCATGCCGCTTGACGTGGTCCGACGACTGTCGTCGTGGGGACACCAGGTGGACGTGGTGCGCCCCGGAGGCTCACTACTGCGGATCTCGGAAGAGGTGCGGGCGGGGACCCATGACGCCTGGGTACTCAAGACGGTGTCCGGCGGCCCCGGGCTCACCCTTCTGGAGGCCGCAGCGGCTGTGGGCCTGACCACGGTGAACGATGCGCGGTCGATCCGCGCGGTGCGCGACAAGGTCCTCACATCGGTCATCGCGCGACAGCACGGGCTACCGGTTCCGGTGACCTATTCGGCACCGAGGGCCACGCTGTTCGCGGACGTTCCCGAGGAGCTCTTCCCCCTGGTGGTCAAGCCCGCCGATGGCAGTTCGGGGCGCGGGGTACGGTTCGTGTCGGACCCCGGGCGGCTGGCGGATGCGGAGCAGGCGGGGGAGGGCCAACTCATCGCCCAGCCCTACGTGTCCAACCCGGGCTCCGACCTGAAGGTCTACTGTCTCGCGGGCGAGTTCCACGCGACCTTGCGCCGCTCCCCGCTCCACCCGGACGGGCCGGTCGACGAGGGAGCCGTCCCCCTGCCCGCCGAGGTGGCCGCAGCGGCGGCGAAGGTGGGAGCGGTCTTCGGCCTCGATCTGTACGGCATCGACGTGGTGCTCGGCCCCGACGGCCCCGTGATCGTCGACATCAACGACTTCCCGAGCTTCCGTCAGGTTCCCGACGCCGTATCCCGGTTGGCCGGAGCCGTCCTCGACCTGGCCAGGACGGGCGGCGCTGCCAGGACTGGCGTGCCCGCCCCTGCTCCGCGCATTCCCGCGCAGCCGCAGATCCCCCACGGACAGCCCCACCCGCACCCCGAAGCGGACATGCTGGCGGCCGCACCGGGAGCCGCCCAGATATGAGGGTGTGTCTGCTGACCGACAAGCCGGCTCATCCGCTGCTTGCCGCAGCCTCTTCCGCACTGATCGAGGCGGAGCACCGGGTGACGTTCCTGAACCCGGACACCGGAACCGTATCCCCGTCGGAACTGGTGATCCCGGATGATCTCGCCGACGTCTACCTCCTCAAGGCTCATACCCCCCGGGCACTGGAGCTTGCCCGATTCCTCGAAGCACACGGTGCCCGGGTGGTGAACTCCGCTGCCGCGACGGAGCTGTGCCAGGACAGGAGCCGGATCGCCACCGTGGCCGATGGCGCGGGATTGCCGATGCCCCGGACCAGGACCCTGGACGCGCTGTCCGAAGCCCTCCACGGAGCGGAGCGGCCGGAGAGCGGCTATCCGCTCATGGTCAAGAGCCGCCACAGTCGGCGCGCGGACCTTGTCGCCCGCGTGGACGGCCCGGCCGAGCTACGGGACCTTGCCGCCAAGTGGCCCAACGAGCCTGTCGTCCTGCAGGAGTTCGTCGCGAACAGCGGCTGGGACCACAAGCTGTGGGTGATCGCGGGGGAGGTGTTCGCGGGGGTGCGCCCCGCACCGGTGGGCGCCCCGCCGGACGGTGCGCAGTCTGCGCCCCTGGTCCGTGACCTGCCGCCGGCCTGGACCGAAACGGCCCACCACACAGGCGAGGTCTTCGGCCTGGATGTCTACGGTGTCGACCTGCTGGACCGCGAGGGGGCGCCCGTCATCGTCGACATCAACGCCTTCCCGGGCATCCGAGGACCGAAGGGCGCCCCCGCGGCGCTGGCAGCCCTGGCACTGCGACGCCCCCGGCCCGGCCCTCCCGCCTACGAGGCCTGACACACCCCGCAGATACCGGGGCTGGCGAAGCGACCCCGGTATCTGCGGCACGGAAGAGACCGGCGCCCCTCAGCGATCGCGCATCAACGGCACGTCGGCGCTGAGCGCCGATGGGCTTGAGCCCACCGACGCTACCGACGGCAACCACGGCGGACGGCCCAAGGTCATCGACGACATGCTCACCTTCGCCCTGGCCCTCAGGGACAAGGGCGTCCCCGTCCCGGGGTCTGAGACTGGTGGGCTCGCATGTTGAGGTGTCGCGTATTTCTGCCAGGGTCACCCCTGCGGTCACCCTGAGCGATGGCCGACGACCCTCGCTCTTGACCACACTCTGGCGTGCTCTCCTGGAGTCCCTTATCATCCGAGAACTGATTGAGGGCGTGACCTCGCGGCTGCGCGGACCCATAACGGTCCGCCGCTTCCCAGGGGTTACACCGTCTCAGCCAACCATCGTGCTTCGGTGGTCGAGCTGAGACGGCATGTCTCGGAACGGCCACCCTCACAGAAGGATGTCGGCCGTTGAGTTCCGGACCTTTGACGCGCCTCTTGCTCGTCGCCCTGGCAACTGTCCTGTCCCTGCTAGTCGCAGTCATCGCTGGTGTGCTGTCTTGGGCAGCGGACGGAAGCATGCCACGCGCAGTGCTCTGCGGTGGTGGGGCATTCGTCGTATGGATGACCCTCTCCATCTCGCTGTACTCAGTTCTGGGCCTGCTCGACAGGGGCGTCGGGCAGGGATGATGTGCAGCCCAACCGACTGGGGTGCTCCTCGTGCTCTTCTTGATGGATCTGGGGTCACCGTGTGTGGTCGCCAGGGGCGTAGCGGGCCCAGGTGCCCTCCGGCTTCGGTGACCAGGCGGGTGGTGGTCTTGTCGTGGTAGCCGAGAGCCTTGGCGATGACGGGAGCTGGGGCTTGGAGGACGAGGTGACGGATCGATGAGGTCCGTGCCCGCTGGAGGGGAACGCCGAGTCCGCGTAGTCCGTCCCGCAGGGTGCCCGGGTGCATCGGCTGGTTCGCCCGGCGGCCGGGGAAGAGCCGGCGGGACTCCGCGTTCACTGCGGCTGTTCTGCCGGGCAGGGCGGTGATGTAGTCCAGCAGCAGCGACGCGACGGGTTCCGGGACCGGCGAGGGAGGCTCACCGAGCCGCAGCAAGACGTGGGTGTCGTCGCGGAGGACGTCGTCGGTCGTCAGACGGACGTGTTCAGGGTCCGAGGTGGAGGCGAGGTCCAGGATGTCGCAGAGGGTGGCCAGCACCGGCAGGGACAGCCGTTCGGGGGTGCCGGAGACCAGGCGGTGGACCTGAGAGGAGGAGAGGGTGATGCCGCGTTCGGTCAGGTGCGGCATCAGCTCGGCAACGGTGAACATGCCGCGGGCAGTCATGAGTTCACGCAGTCGCCACCGGTAGCTGATCTGGCGTGGCATCACGAAGTCCTTCCCGGCCGCAGAGCGGCCTCGATCGTGGCGTCCAGGGCGCGACGCAGCGTGCGGGCGCGGAAGTCGGAGGAGACGCAGGTGTAGATAGCGGTCGTGGAGGCGTAGTCGTGGCCGACCTGGTGCTGGACGAACAGCGGATCGAAGCCGTCTTCGATCAGGTGAGTGATGTAGGACCTGCGCAGCGAGTGGAACTCCAACGCGGGGTCGAGACCGAGCGCGTCGCGGTAGGCGGCGAAGCGGGAGTCCAGCCGCTGGAGGCCGACTCGCCGGGCGCGTTCGGACGGCCACAAGGCCGGGCCGGTGGAGTGGCGCAGACCGGGCCGGACCTCGCTGATCCACTCCTCGATGATCTCCGGTGCCCATCGCCAGACCGTCAGCACGGTGCGGCGCTAGGGCGGCGAACCCTTCTTCGCCTTGCCGTAGCGGACCTGGAGAGTGCCGTAGTCGCCGAACTCCGGGCCTTCCGGGTTACGGCCGAAATCGGTGAGGTCGAGCATCCGCGTCTCGTTCCGACGCAGCCCGTAGCCGTAGGTGGTCTTGAACAGCGCGGCGTCCCGGAAGGCCGGCAACCATCCCTTGCGGCCCTTGCCCCGCACCCGCAGGACCTGTTCGTCGGCGTAGTCGAAGAACGCCTCCAGCTCGGGCCGGGTGAAGGCCCGTCGCTCGGGCTCGCCCTCTGCCTCGTCGGCGTGCGTGGCGGCGTTCCACTCGTGGACGACCTGCACCGGGTGCGTACCGAAGTGGCGCATGCACTCCTCAACCCAGCCGTAGGCCGGGTTGGTCAGGAAGTCGCAGAACAGCCGCACCGAACCCTGGTAGTTGCGCAGGGTGGAGCGGACGCAGCCGTGGACGGCCCGCAGGCCGGCCGACCAGTCGTCCACATGCTGAGGGGGCCACTCCCACGGCATCGCATCCGTGTGGCGGGCGAACGAGCGGACCGTACGTTCCTGGTCCTCGATGTATCCGAGCGAGAGATTGCGCGCGAGCTGCTGGTTGCGCCAGCCCTGAAGCACGCCTCGAAGACCTGCTCGTCGGGCCGTAGCAACGGCGGACCGTCAACGAGCTGGAGCCGGGCAGGCCCCGGCGCGAGACCATCCCCACCCATCGATCCTCACTCTCTGTCCATCGCATTGGATGCGAGAATTTCGCATCCAATGCGAGCCGGGAGCGTTTTCGCAGCTCAGTCGCTCGAAGGAGTGAGAAGCCGCCTACTGTCGCGACGGCGTCGCTACGGTGGAACCGGGCGTCGAAGCAGGCCCCCGCCCCGGCCTGACCGCTGATCGCCCGTCATGCGCTGCCGCCAGGGCGGATGTCGCGTATTCGCATCCGATGCAATTGGCGTCGGTAGGAACATCCGTGTCAGATCGTGCGCTAAGGCTTCTTTGCGCTGATTGGCACTTTGACCTGGAGTGATCCGGCATCGGAGCCTTCGCGGGTCGTTGTTGTCGACCTTCGGAGAGCTGTTGTGGCGGTCGAGTTCTACTCGGATGAGCGGGCGGCCCGGTGGGGCCTTTCACGAGGCGCCATCTCGTGTGGAGTTGGAGCGGCATTTCTTCTTGGGCGACGCGGACCGGGAGGGTGCAGACCAAGTGGCGGGCGCACAACCGGCTCGGGCTCGCGGTCCGCCTGCTTCACGACGCCGGGTCACCTTCCGCTCCCGGGGCGGAGCCAAGAAGCACCGAACCACTCACCGCGCCTCGGCCCTGGGAGGCCAGGGCCGAGGCGGCTGAGGATCCGATCAAATCGTGTCCGCGACCTTGATGTGACCCCGCTGGATGACCCACTTCTGGTTTGCGTGGTTGACGCACTGCCAGATGCGCACGTGATCACCGTTGTTGCGGGTGTTGCCGGCGTCCAGACACATCTCCTGGCTCTTCCCCACCGTGTCGGCGAGCACAATCTGCGCGTTGCGGACGATCCACTTCTGGTTCGTGTTGGTGCCGCCGCACGCCCAGATCTTGGTCCTGTCACCGTTGTTGCGGGTGTTGCCGGCGTCCAGGCACATCTCCTTGCCGGTGCCGATCGTGTCTTCAACCTTGATCTGTCCATTGGCGATCACGAACCGCTGGTTTGTGTGGTTGACGCAGTGCCAGATGCGTACGTGATCACCGTTGTTGCGGGTGTTGCCGGCGTCCAGGCACACCTCCTTGGCAGCCTGGGACGCGGGAGCCGCCGCAGAGGACGGCACCCCCGCGCCGAGGGCGAGCATGAGCGCCGCGCCAGTGAGGGAGCCAAGGCAGCGAGGAGAAAGGAGCGAAGCCATGAGCACAATCCCAATCGTTGGAGGGGAACCGAGAGCACCGCCACGAGACCGGCAGCCGGTGCCCATGCATCGTGGGTGCCGCTGTCGGCCGCCGGTAGCGGATATCTCCAGGCACCCCCCGTTAGAGCGAAGCAGGATCACCCATCCGCAGGAGTCATAGGAAGATCACGGTGATGTCTCCGGCAGAGCGGGGTCGTCGACCGTCGTGATGGGGAGGGCGGGCGGCTTCGCGCCCCGGCGGGCCGTTCCGGTCGACGCGGGCTCGCTGGCGAACATCCATCCTTACGTCGTCAGCGAGGTGCGCTGATCCTTCTCAGCGCCGACCGTGGTTCCATTGATCCCGGGGCCGGAATCGTGCTGGAGCCGGTCGATGTCGGCCGGGGTCACCGCACGCGGGTACGGCAGCGCACCGTCGCTCACACCGATGACCGCGACGCAACGGAGGGGTCCGGCACGGTGCCGATCCGGGCGCTTCCCGCCCTCGGTGCGACCCGGGCCGGCCGCCTCCTGCACACCCCGGGCCCGGTGCGTGCTTCCCCGGATGAAGACAGGGGGCCTAGGTCCCCCCTCGAACCGGGGTGGCAGGCCCAATGTTTCCGAAGCCTCCTCACAGCAGACTGATCTCCGACGGGATCGAGGGAGCCCGCAGGAGGAGGCCGGAATGAAGAGGGTCGCATCACCCGCACTTTGGCAGCCGCCGTTGCGCGGGCTCGCGCTGGCCGCACAGAAAGTGCCGCAGGCGGCCCTCTTCGCGCTCATGGTGTTCTCGTCGGCCTCTCTGGGCCTCGGCGTAGGTGTGCTGCTGCTCCCCGTCGTCGTGGCGGCCGTCCGTAAGCTGGCCAACCGTTCCCGCAGGCTGGCCCGCGACTGGTCCGGGGTGACGATCGCGCAGCCATACCGTGAACTGCCCGAGCCGAGGCCAGGCCTCGCGGGACGCTGGGGGCACTGCCTGCGACTGCTCCAGGACCCGGCCACCTTGCGGGACACGCTCTGGACGATCGTCGACCCCGTGATCGGCACCGTCCTCGCGCTGCTTCCCGCCGCGCTGCTGGTGTACGGACTTGAGGGTCTGGTTCTCCCGTTCCTCTGGGACCCCCTCGTCTCCGCGGGCTATCACGACCACTACGCCGGACTGATCGATGTGAGCGGCGAACGAGGTGTACGCACCTGGCTGATGCCCCTGTTCGGTCTCGGTTTCATCTGGCTCGGACTCAGGACGGGACCCCTGCTGCTCACCGCCCACGCCCGCTTCACCCGCAAGCTGCTCGGTCCGCGGATCGATGACGAACTCTCCGCACGCGTCGGACACTTGACCCGCACCCGGGGGGCAGTGGTGGACAGTCAGGCCGCCGAACTCCGCAGGATCGAACGCGATCTGCATGACGGCGCACAGGCCAGGCTGGTCGCGATGGGAATGAACCTGGACGCCGTCGGTCAACTGCTGGACACCAACCCCGAAGCCGCCCGCGCACTGCTGCTGGAGACCAGGGAATCATCCTCCAAGGCGCTCGGTGAACTCCGTGACCTCGTACGGGGAATTCACCCGCCGGTCCTCTCCGACCGGGGACTCGGCGACGCCGTACGCGCCTTGGCGCTGGACAGCCCGCTGCCGGTCGATGTCGCCGTCGATCTGCCGGGCCGGCTCGACGCCCCGGTGGAGACTGCCGCCTACTTCGCGGTCAGTGAACTGCTCACCAACGCGGCCAAGCACGCCCGGGCCGATCACGTCTGGATCGATATCCGCCACGAGCGCGAGGCCCTGCGCATCAGTGTGGGCGATGACGGATGCGGTGGCGCGACGGTATCGGCGGGAACAGGGCTGGGCGGAATCGAGAGCCGAATTGCCGCATTCGACGGAGTGCTTTCCGTCAACAGCCCTCAGGGCGGACCGACCATGACCACGATGGAGATCCCGTGCGCGTTGTTCTCGCCGAAGACCTCTTCCTGCTGAGAGAGGGGCTCGTCCGGCTTCTGACGGCCCACGGTTTCGAAATCGCCGCCGCAGTGGACAACGGCCCGGAACTCCTCGACGCACTGGTCGAGCACCGGCCGGATGTCGCACTGGTGGATGTGCGGCTCCCGCCCACCTTCACCGACGAGGGACTGCGCGCGGCCATCGAGGCACGGCGCAGGATCCCCGGACTCCCGGTGCTGGTTCTCTCGCAGTACGTCGAGCAACTGTACGCCCGCGAGCTGCTGGCCGACGGCACGGGAGGAGCCGGCTATCTGCTCAAGGACCGGGTTTTCGACAGCGGCCGTTTCGTCGATGCCGTCCGCCGGGTCGCGGCAGGTGGCAGTGCGATGGACCCCGAAGTGGTGGCAAAACTGCTCAGGGGCAACGCCCGGGACGAACCGCTCACCCGGCTCACCCCACGGGAGTACGAGGTGCTCGGACTCGTGGCGGAAGGACGTTCCAACGCCGCCATCGCCGGCCGGCTCGGCGTGAGCGAGAAGGTCGTCACCAAGCACACATCGAGCGTCTTCACCAAACTCGATCTGGCGCCGTCGGACGACGACAACCGCCGGGTCCTTGCCGTACTCGCCTATCTGAACTCCTGACACCCTGCCGGGTCGGCAGCGAAACAGACGCGGTGGTCGCGGCGTCGCGATGCCGCGGCCATGCCATTCGCCGAACAGGCGCCGCACAGCCGTAACGGCTCGCTGCGCCCGCTGAGTCATGCCCGCACCGGGCCGGAACACACGGCACATTTCCCACTCATGGACGAGGAGTCCCCCATGCCAGGACCGCACGACTGGGCCGACCGGCTCCTGAGACTGCCGAGCGGACGAAAGGGCAAGTGGCTGACGCTGGTTGTCTGGCTGATCGTCGTGGTGGCTGCGGTGCCGCTCGCCGGGCAGCTGTCGGAGCTCGAGAAGGACGGTCTCACCGTCGAACTGCCCCGTGGAGCCGAGTCCACCGAGGTGGCCGGGCTTGCCGACCGCTTCGACGAGGGCAGGATCTCGCTCGGCATCGTCGTCTACGTCCGCGACAGCGGACTCACCGCGCAGGACCGGGCCAAAGTCGCGTCCGACATCGAGGAGTTCGCCACCCTGGCGGCAGGAATCGTCGAACCGGCACGGCCCTCCGAGGACGGCAGGGCCCTGACCGCGTTGGTCCCCCTCGACAAGCAGGACAGCACTGCGCTGGCGGACAACGCCGAGAAAGTGCGCGACCGCGCCACCAGCGACCGGCCCGACGGTCTGAAGGCCGAGCTGACCGGGCCTGCGGGCAACTCCCTGGACGCCGCGGACGCCCGGGAGTCCACAGGTCGTGCGCTCACCCTGATCACTGTCGTGGTGGTTGCCGCGCTGCTGCTCATCACCTACCGCAGCGCGATCCTGTGGCTACTGCCCCTGCTCGTCGTGGGTGTCTCCTTCCTCACCACCCAGGCGGTCTCCGCCCTGCTCGCCAAGGGGTTCGATCTGACCGTCGGCGGCGGGAACGAGATCGTCGTCACCGCACTGCTCTTCGGCGTGGGCACCGACTACGCGATGCTGCTGCTCGCCCGCTACCGCGAGGAGCTGCGCATCCATGAGGACCGGCACCACGCCATGCGGACGGCCCTGCGCAGGGCCGTACCGGCCATCGCCGCCTCGGCCGCGACCGTGTGCATCGGGCTCCTCTGCCTCACCCGGGCCGACGTCGGGTTCAACCACACGCTCGGCCCGGGCGGTGCCGTTGCGATCGTCTGCGGACTTGCCACGATGACCACGCTGTTCCCGGCCGTGCTCGTCCTGCTGGGCCGATGGGTCTTCTGGCCCCGTGTGCCGCGCGCCGGGGCCACCGCGAAGAACGCCGACCGCCTGCTGTGGGACCGGATCGGCGGCCGGATAGCCCGGCGCCCGCGTCTGGTGTGGGCGTGCTCCGCCCTCGTCCTCACCGTGCTGGCACTCGGCTCCCTGGGCCTGAGGACCGGGCTGGACGACGAGCACCTCGTCATCGGCAGGCCCGGCTCGATCGCCGGCCAGGAACTCCTCGCCGCCCACTACCCGGCCGGGCAGAGCCGGCCCGCCGAGGTGATCAGCAGGGCCGCGGCCGCACCGGCGGTCGCCGAGGCACTGAAGCACATCGACGGGGTCTTCGAGGTCGTGCCCGCCACCATCTCCGCCGACGGTGAACTCGCCGACACCAAAGCCGTGTTGAAGGCGGACGCGGACAGCTCGGGCGCCGCTCGCACCGTGGACCGGATCCGCACCGCCGTCCATGACATCCCCGAAGCCGACGCACGGGTCGGCGGTCCCACCGCCATGGCCCAGGAGAAGGCCGAGGCGCAGGCACACGACCGCAGGGTGGTCATCCCGCTGGTGCTCGTCGTGGTCTTCGTCATCCTGATCGCACTGCTCAGGGCCCTGGTCGCGCCGGTGCTGCTGATGGCGACCGTGGTGCTCTCCTACTTCGCCGCACTCGGCATCAGTTGGCAGCTGTTCCAGCACGTCCTCGGCTTCCCCGCTGTCGACATCCAGGTCATGCTGATCGGCTTCCTGTTCCTGGTCGCCCTCGGCGTCGACTACAACATCTTCCTCATCCACCGCATCCGTGAGGACGTCGGGCACCAGGGCCACCGGAGCGGGGTCCTGTCCGGCCTCACCTCCACCGGCGGGGTCATCACCGGCGCGGGCGCGGTCCTCGCGGCGACGTTCGCCGCCCTCACCAGCGCTCCACAGGTGGCGTTCATCGAGATCGGCATCGTGGTGGCGATCGGCGTACTGATCGACACCTTCCTGGTCCGCTCCGTCCTCGTGCCGGCGCTCGCCCTCGACGTCGGCCCCGCCTTCTGGTGGCCGGGCCGCCCGGTGGGCCGGGACACGGCAGCGCAGACCGTCGACGACGCGCCCAGGGAGGCGGTCGCGGTCGCCGTCAGCTCCGGGCGGCGTACACGATGAGGTTGTCCACGGGGTGGCCCTGTGCGTCGAATGCGCCGTCACAGGTGATGAGACGCAGGACGCGCTCGTCGGTGGCGCCGTAGACCCTCTTGGTCGGGAAGGCCTTCTTGCTGACGGTCTCCGTGCCGGTGACCCTGTAGTGGATCTCCGCCCCCCGGTTGTTGCGGATCGCGATGTCCGCACCCTTGCCGATCTTCTTCAGATCGTGGAAGACGGCCTTCCCGAAGCGGGTGTTGTTGTGCCCGATGAGGATTGCGGCGCCACGCTCGCCGGGGACGGCGCCACCGGTGTACCAGCCGACCGTCATGCCCTTCTCGGCGGGCGGGACCTGGACGGTGCCGTCCTCGTTCAGACCGAGCCGCATCAGCGAGCTGTTCACCCCGATCGAAGGGATGCTGACATTGATGGGGCTCGCCGCGGACTTCGGCTTCCCGGACTCCTCGGGCTTCTGCGTCCCCTCGGGCCCCGTGTCCATCGGAGAGTTGACAGAGCCCGGGGCGCCGGATGAACTGCCGCCGGCGTGTGACGCGGCGGACGAGGCATCCACGGCGCCGGAGGAGCAGCCGGTGAGAGCGAGACAGGCGAGCACCGGAAGTGCGACATGCCAGAGCGGCATGGGCGTACGGGACATGGGGGCTCCAGAACGGGACGGAGATGGGCAGTGGCGCCGCCCGGGACGGGCGGCGCCACGAGAGAAGGTCAACCGCTGTGCACGGTCAGTTGTCGTGCGCGGTCACATTGCCGTGCATGTCAGTTGCCGTGACATGACTGACGCGTCGGCAGTTTCAGCGACCCTGCTGTGCGGCGGAGCGGCGGCGCAGCACGACCGTTCCCGCTCCCGCGACCAGAAGGGCGGCTGCGGCCGACCCGGCAAGGGCGGTGGTGCTGTCACCCGAGGTCCCGGCCGGTCGCTCGCCCGCGGCGACGCCACCGCGCGGAGCGGCGGCAGCGGGACGCTCGCCCGCGGCCGAAGGCTCGACCACGGCCGGGGCGGGACTGTCGCCCGCGGCAACACCGCCACGGGGCGCAACCGACGGCTCCGAGCCCCGCGCGGGCGCGCCGGTGACACCGGCCGGGGCGGCTGCGGCGGACCGCTCGACGGACGGCTTCGGTGTGGGCGTGCTGTCGGCGAAGGCCGCGGTCGACGGGACGAGTACCGCGCCGGCCGCGACAGCGGCAAGGACGGCGGTACGCAGGGACAGACGGTGGGGCATGGGCATGGCTCCATTCCAGGTCGGCCTCGGTGGTGCCCGGAAGCCGGTTCGCACCGGGCGCAAGGCATGCCGACAGGCTGGCGTGAAGTTATGAAGAAACTGTCAGATCGCTGTGGTCATCGCATCAGGCCTGGCCCGCACCGCTTCCACGGCCGCCCACGGCACGTTCGGGTCCGCCCGCGCCGTTCCCGCGCTCGCAGCCGCCTGCCGCGCTCCCCGACACGCTCGTCGACGCTCCTTGGGACTCGCCCGACCCACCAGCCTCTCCCCACTCACCCGACCCCGTCTGCGCAGGATCTGCCGGCAGCCGGAGCGTGAACACCGAACCCTGCCCCTCGACGCTCACCGCACTCACCGAGCCGCCGTGCGCCTCGACGAGTTTCCGTACGATCGCCAGGCCCAGCCCGCTGCCGCCGGTGCGGCGGCTGCGGGACTTCTCCGCGCGCCAGAAGCGGTCGAAGACATGGGGCAGATCCTCGGCCGAGATGCCGCCGCCCGTATCCGTGACGTCCACCACGACCTGGTCCGCGCACTCGGAGCCGTACGCATGCAATGTGACATTTCCACCGGCCGGAGTGTGACGCACCGCGTTGGAGACGAGGTTGCCGATGGCCTGACGCAGCCGGACCGGATCGGCAGTCAGCTCGGGACCGGGAGCGCCGGCCGTCGCAGTGAGGACGGCCAACGTGACTCCAGCCGTCTCCGCTCCTGCCTGGTGGGCCGCGGCGACCTGGCTCAGAACGTCCTCGATGCGTACCGGCTCGGGGTGCAACCGCAGCGCACCCGCGTCGGCCGCGGCCAGATCCTGGAGATCGTCGATGATGTGCTGCAGCTGAACGGCCTCCGTGTGGAGCGAGGAGATGAACGCCGGGTCGGGCTCCGCCAGACCGTCCTGCGCTGCCTCCAGCCAGCCGCGGATATTGCTCAGCGGGGTGCGCAGTTCATGGGCGACGTCGCTGACCATGTCCTTGCGCTGTCCTTCGAGGCGGGTGCGGTGGGCCGACATGTCGTTGAAGGCCGCGGCGAGCCGCCCGATCTCGTTGTCGTCGGTGACCAGCACCGGCGCGGAGTCCTCCCCGTCCCGCATCCGTTGTGCCGCACCGGTGAGGGCGTGCAGCGGCCGTACGAGCCGGGCCCCGGCCAGCACGGTGGCTCCGACGGTGAGCGCCAGGACGAGCGCCGCGGCACCCGCGATCTTCGCGGTGTTCGCCGGGGAGAGGTCGAAGCCGGGCACGGTCGTGCCGCCCTCGTCGCCGATGAACAGCAGTGCGGGCGAGGCGACATAGGAACTGAGTTGCTCACGACGGGCCGTGCCCACGCAGGATGCGGTGGCCCGGTCGTCGTCGCCGGTGCGGACGCTCGGCGCGGGAGCGGGCGACGGGGTGGAGACGCCGGCGCTGGGCATCGGCTCGGGACCGCCGCCCCAGGACAGGTCCAGATTGAGCTGTACGCCCGTGCGGCCCTGACGTTTC
The DNA here is from genome assembly GCF_044741025.1 of Streptomyces sp. NPDC088246. NCBI lineage: Bacteria > Bacillati > Actinomycetota > Actinomycetes > Kitasatosporales > Streptomycetaceae > Streptomyces > Streptomyces sp. NPDC088246. The sequence continues at coordinate 207,038 of NZ_JBIURV010000009.1, read as the reverse complement.
AGGCAGGCATCGGCGAGCTGATTGAGCGCCCCCAGCGCCTTCCGTTCGGTCGCTGTCGGTTCGTCCAATGTGTCGGATGCGCACCTGGTGCCGTGCACCCGGTCCGGATCGTTGCCCACCACTTCGATGCGCGGGCGCCCACTCGGGCCCCGGACCACATCCGCCGCGACCCCGGACCGATTCAGGCACGCCACACTCCGGTCGGCGGCACGCTGCAGCGCCGTACGCTCGGCCGCGGGCAGCCGGAACGGCCCGACGGCCCGCGGGTCTACACGGTCGGCCGTGACGCCGGCCCGGCCCACCGTCTGGGACAGCGCCGTGTCCACGGACAGCGGATCCACGATCGCCGATGCCTCGGGCGGCAGGGCGGGCGGGGACGGCCGGGTGGCGGAATCGGCGAGTGGCCGGCGCTGCTCGGTGGTGAGGGCGATCCGCCGACCGGACTGCCGCGCCAGGTCGCGCACGGTGCTGTCGACGCCGTCCCAGGTGGGGTGAGCCGCCGCGTATCCGAGCAGGGTGTTGTAGATCCGGGCGTCGGCGGTGAGGTTCTGACCCTGTTCCTGCTTGATGGCGCCGGAGGTGGTCTGTACGGCAAGCCAGGCCGTGGCGGCCACCGAACACGCCGCCACCAGCGCCGATACCGCCAGTAGACGGCCGAACAGACTCTTGCGGAGCGGCAGCCGCGCCCGCTGCTCACGTCGAAGGGGCACACCACGCACCCGGTTACGACGACGCACGCGAAGCATTCCTCGCCGGGTCCGTCAGCTTGTAGCCGACACCGAAGACGGTGAGCAGCCGGGCCGGCCTGCGCGGTGCGCGCTCGATCTTCTTGCGCAGGTTCATGATGTGCACGTCGACGGTGCGAAAGCTGATGTACCGGTCGAAGCCGTGCAGCTCCTCAAGGAGCCGCTGCCGGGTGAAGACCCGCTCGGGCTCGGCCGCCATGGCGCAGAGAATCCGGAACTCACCGGGCGTGCACTCCACGAACCGGCCCTCGACCGACACCTCGTGCCGGGCCGGATCGACCACGAGCGCACCTACCGTCAGTACCTCGTCCGCGGCGGGATCGACACCTGCCGCAACCCGCCGGGTGCGACGAAGAAGCGTCCGTACGCGCGCCATCAACTCACGCGGACTGTACGGCTTCGTCATGTAGTCGTCCGCACCGAGATCCAGACCCAGCAGCAGATCGTCCTCTGTGCTGCGGGCCGTCAGCATCAGTACCGGCAGCTCCCGGTGCTCGGCGCGCAGCACACGCACCACGTCCAGGCCGTCGGCCCGCGGCATCATCACATCGAGCACCAGCAGATCGGGCTCCCGGTGCCGGACCTCGGCGAGGGCCGTCAGGCCGTCCCCGACGACCGTGACCGCGTGGCCCTCGTGTTCCAGATAACGGCGTACAAGTTCGGCCTGCTTCTCGTCGTCTTCTGCGACTATGACGTTTGCGCACACGCGGACGATCGTAGATGAGTTCACCCAGGCCCCTCGTGGCGCCGGACCGCCGGGTTGCGCCACAAGACTCGTGGCCGGCTGGCTGCTCGCGGTGGCGGGCGTCGGCTCGGCGTGCGGCCAGCATTCCGGCAGCGACGGCTCCGCCGTCTCCCGGGTGGCCGGTGTCTGTGCCGTCATTCTGCTCTGCTCCGCCCTGATCGCGCGTTCCGGCGCGGGGGAGGCCGATGGTTCCGATTCCGGTGCTCCGGCTCTTGTCGCGGGCCCCGCCACCTGGTCTTGTGTACCGCGGGCACCGTGGGTGATCCGTGACGAGGTCCGCGGCCGGGCTGCGCGCATCCGGCGCACAGATGCGGTCGAGGCGGGAAGAAACGTGGAATCAGTGACCGGACACGATGTACGAGGCACGCTGCCCGAAGGGCTCGGCGAGGCGATACGCGCCACTGCCGAGGAGATCGCCGCGGTGCTGCGCGGGGTTGCCGACACGGGCGTTCCGGTGCCCGGCTCGGAGTGGACCCTCGGGCAGGCGGCAGCGCATCTGGCGCAGGCCAACGAGCTGATGGCCGACATCGCGGCCGGGCAGGAACGCAGCTACGGCGACGGAACGCCGCAGAGTCTGGCCGAGGCCAATGAGCGCGCGCTGGCCGGCTTCGGGGAGCGGGACGCCGATCCGCTGGCCGAGATGATCGTGACGCACGCGGACGCGTACCTCACGGCGGTGGACCGGTGCACGACGGGCGCGAACGTGGTCACCCCGTTGGGCCCGATGAGCAAGGCGGTGCTGGGCTCGTACCTGCTGACACACATGCTCGGCCATGGTTACGACCTCGCCCGTGCGGTGGGCCGCCCGCACATGCTCGACCGCACCCGCGTCGAGCTGTCGCTGCCGTTCATGATCACGGCGATGCCCCGGGTGACCGATGCCACTGCGATCGGCCGGCTGACCGCCCGCTACACGATCCGCCTGTGGGGCGGAGCCCGCTTCGGCGTCACCTTCACCGGCGGCGTCGTATCCGTCACCCCGCAGCAGCCCACCCGCCCGGACTGCACCATCCTCATCGAGCCGGTCACCTTCCTCCTGATGGCGCTCGGCCGGTGCAACCCATGGGGAGCCATGGCCCGCGGCCGTGTCCTCGCCTGGGGCCGCAAGCCCTGGCTCGCTCCCCGCTTCCCGGAGCTGTTCAAGGCGCCCTGAGGGGCGGGCGGATTTCCGGCGTCGGGCCAGGACGATCATCATTGCCATGTCCAAGGGATATCGACCCGTCTGACGCTAACGTTGATCCGGACGGTGGAAGCGGCGGTGCCGGGGAGGGCGCACCGCGCGGAACACCGGGAACGAGGAGTGCGCGACATGCTCGATCCCACTTCGGTGGCGGCTATTTCGGCGGTACTCGGCGCAGTTGGTTCGGGGATGGCCAACGAGGCCGGCAAGTGGGCCTGGGAGTCGACCGGCGGCGTCGTACGGAGAATCGTCGGCCGGGAGGTCCCCGCGCCCGTCGCCCCGGAGGAACGGGACGACGTGGCCCACATGGTCTACGAGCAGATCCGTACGAACCCGCAACTCGCGGCCTCCTGGAGCGCGTTCGCGTCCAGAGTGCACGGAGGACCGAATCCGGTCCGAGCCGCGCAGTCACACCTCCCCGCCTCCATAAGGTTCTTCACGGACCGCAAGGAAGCGTTGAAGCAACTCCAGCGAGAGGCAACCCGCCGCGCGGACGGAAGGCCCCGGCTCGCCCTGGTGCACGGCCCGGACGGCATGGGTTCCAGCACGCTCGCCGTGCACTTCGGATCCCGGCCGACCCGGCTCTTCCCGGACGGCCAGATCTATGCCGACCTCGGCGGCGGGGGCGCCGGGAGCGCACGCAGCGTCGGAACCGTACTGCGCACACTGCTTCGCCAACTGGGCGCACGGGACGAAGAGATGCCGACCGCCACCGACCGGCTCGGTGAGTTCTTCCGTCATTGCGCAGCGGACCGCAAACTCCTGGTCGTGCTCGATCACGCGCACTCCGCAGCGCAGGTCCGGCCGTTCCTCACGTCGGCGCCCGGGGTGTTCACGATCGTCGTCGCCCGGACCCCGTTCCCCGGCCTCGACGCCGTACGGGTTCCCGTCGGTCCGCTCACGGACAGGGACGCCGTGCGTCTGCTCACCGATATCACCGACAAATCCACCGTCGCCGCAGCCCGCGCCACGCTGCCTGCGCTGCTCGCGCGATGCGGCGGATCGCCGTACGCCCTGCGCGCCGCAGCGGACCGGCTCTGTGCCCCCACGCTTCCACCGCGTCAGGCCGCACCGGACAGCGATCCGGTACAAGGGGCGGCGGAGGACAACTACCAGCTCCTGACGCCGGAATCCGCCAAGCTGTACCGGCTGATGGCACTGCGCAGCTGGCCCGCCTTCGACGCCGCGACGGCCGGGCGGGCCACCGGCCAGGACCCGGCGGTCACGGCACAACTCCTGGCGGATCTCGCCGACAGGATGCTCCTGGAACGCAGCCGGAGCGGAACCGACAACGGCCGCTACCACTACCGCTCCGGGGTCCGCGCACACGCCGAGGCGACAGCGATCCGCGAGGACGGAATCGCGGCCTGCTCCGCAGCTCTCACCCGCACGCTGCTCGCCTATGCGGACCTGGCGACATCGGCGGCCCACCAGGCACTCCCGGAGAGCTGGCGCGTCCCGGCACCCGACGAGGACCGGATCGGGCAGAGGTACGCGGACCGGGGCGCCGCCCTCGACGCGCTGCTCGCGGAGCTGGGCAATCTGGTCGAGGCCGTTCGCTGTGCCGAGGAGTCCGGCGACCCGGACACCGCCGTACGTCTGAGCCGTTCCCTGTGGCCGCTGCAGCTCAAGGCGGGCCACCACGAGATGCTGCTGCCGGCGCTGCGCATCGGAGCGCGTCTCGCCGACGCCCATCTCCCGGGAAGTCTCGACGCCGGAGCGCTCCACGCCCAACTGGCTCACTCGCTGACCGAGTTGGGGCGTTGGGAGGAAGCGGAGACGGAGACACTGGCGGCTGCGCGGGCCGAGGAGTCGGCCGCCCACAAGCGAGGCCACGCCTCGGCCGTGGAGTTCCTGGGACTGCTCAGGCTGCGGCAGTGGCGTTACCAGGAGGCGTACGAGTGCTTCGACGAAGCGGGCGTCATCCTGAACACGATGGGCGCCCATGACGAGGGAACCGCCGACCTGCCGCGTGCTCAGGCCCTGTTGGAACGCCATCGCGGCCGAGCCCTGCGCGGGCTCGGACGAGGCGGGGAGGCCCGCGAGAGGCTGCAGACCGCACTGCGCCACTTCCGGGCGAGCGGCGATACGTACAACACGGCCCGGACGCTCACCGATCTGGCCGAGACCTGGTTGGACGAGGAGGACACCGAAGCGGCACTGCCCCTGATCGACGAGGCGATCACAACGCTCGACGGCCAGCGCGCGGAGTACCACCTGTCGCATCTGCGACGCATGAGAGAACGCTGCGTCACCCCGTAAACGCTCTTCCCGCCTCTGACATCCCCGTCATTCCGGAGGTGTCAGAGGAGCAACCCGCACGCGGTGAAGCCGCGTACCTGTCCGCACGGAGAGCCCGTCGGCCATCGCTTGCGTGAGGCGCTTGTCGGCTGTGGCCGCGCCGGGGCTGCCGGTGGCCAGCCAGGCGTACAGGGCAGAGGCGTACGCGGCGGGGTCAAGACCGGACATGCCTCCCGCATCGGCGCTGGGCGCCGCCACCACCCGGAGCGGCTCCTCGCCACGCACCCTGACCACACACGCGGACGGCCCGGTCACATAGGCCGCAAGGGAACAGCCCTGATGGCGCCGGAGCACTTCGGCGGTCCAGTCCGATGGGGAGCCGAAGCGCGGGTCGTCGGGTGCCCCGTCCCGGAAGATGACATCCGCCAGATCCAACTGATCCACGTCACGGGTGTCCTCGTGCACGGCGACATGCAGTTCCCCGTCGTGATCCGGGCCCACCATCGGCCACGGGCCCGCCCGGCGACTGACCGCGACCTCTCCCGGCCCGAGGACCTGCGACAGTACGTGAAAGGGGGCGGTGGCCGTTCCGGCCTCGTAGTCGGGCAGCGGGAGAGGCTTCAGTGAAGCCGGCCAACCGGGCTCCGGCGCACCCATCATCGAGTAGAAGAGCCTGCGCAACCGGACCGCTGATTCACCCGGCACGGAGGTGGTGAACCCGGCAGGCCCCGACAACGGCCGGTGACGCCCGATGAGTCTCTCGATCTGCGCCGACAGTGATACGTCGGGGTCGAGCCGCGGTGCCTCCCGCATGAACGCGGAGATCGGCGCATCGGGATCGAGGGCGTCGAGCGGCGCGGCCCCCAGGAGCACAGGAGTGCCGAGGGCGGCAGCGTAGTAGGTGACGGAACCGTGGTCCCCGATCACGGCATCGGCGGCCAGCAGAGCCTGCCGCCACCCCTTCAGCGGATCGATCAGCGCCAGCCCGCCGCGCCGCGCGCGATCGAGCCAGGCGCGGATCTGACCGGGTCCGTGGCCGTGCCAGATGTTCGGGTGCAGTACGGCGGCGAACCGGTACTCGTCCACGGGGAACTCGGCAGAGACCCGGTCCAGCAGCGCAGCCACGACGTCACCGTCGCTCCCGCCATCACCGAAGAGGGACTCGGAGTTCCAGGTCGAATTCAGCAGGACCAGCTGCTGCCCAGGTCGCACACCCAACGCACGGCGGAAGCGTTCGCGATAGGGCCGGGCGGCGAGTATCCGGTCGAAGCAGGGGTCCCCGGCGAGTACGGCTGTCGGCGCCGCCTCGGGACAGGCGATACGCAACCGTTCGTACTGCTCGGGATGGGAGAGGACGAGCGCGTCCGCGACAGGGGCGCCCTGCGACAGAAGCCACTCCGGCGCAAGCCCGAAAACGGGCGCAGGCACCGCCGCCCCCGCCCCGGTGTCCGGTGTCCGGTGTCCGGTGTCCGGTGTTGCCAGCCTCTTAGTGTATCCAACACCGTGCGACAGGATCGCCAACTTCCCTGAAAACACGTCCAGTTGGCCGCCAAAACTGGCGGAGACGACCAGGTCCGCCTCTGTCTCGGTCGCCTGCTCCCACGGCAGGACCGGCACTCCGGTGTCGGCCAGCAACTCGGCCGTGCCGGCCGCGAACGCCGACGAGCCCGTACAGGTCACCAGCAGCTGGACGCGCCAGTCGTCGTCGAACAGGGGCAGCACATCGAGCAGCCGGGTCGCGGCGGTCACGTTGTGCACGACGACGAGGACCCGCAGACACTTCCCCCGGGTCGCCCACCGCGCCGCATCATCCCCCACCGGCACCCGCAACCACCCGGTCCGCCCGTTCTCCATCCGTACGCCCCTCATCCGCCCCGGCCCACCCCGTGGGACCCATGCCGCCCGCGCGACCGGCCACGATAGTCAACCAGCGCGACCCATCGCGCCGACCAAGGGGGCGGAGCAGAGCCGACAGGGGGCGACGGAGCGACGCGCATCCGACGGGACGCCCCTGGCGCCACCCCTCACGCAGCCATCGCCAGCGCAGCCTTGCTCAGCGAGTCATCGCGCGACTGGGTCTGCTTCCGGTCGCCGAAGACGACGACCCGCAGCAGCGCGAACCGTCCTGTCCCCGCCAGAGCGGACGCCGACAGATAGACCGTCTGCTCGACCAGGGCCGAGGGCTCGGACCGCACGGCGTACAGACAGAGCAGCGCCCCCGTCGTGAACGCATAGCTCACGGCGACCGTCACCCCGGACTGAAGATGGACCCCCCACCCCTTCCGCTCGCTCCGGAAGGAGACCCGCCCGTGCAACTCGGTCGCGATCACCGTGGAAACGACGGTGACCAGCGCATTGGCGACAGCCATCGGTATCCGGTCGCTGAGCAGCACGAGGGCCCCGCTCGACGCCAGCCCGACACCGCCACCACACACGACGAACCGCACAAAGGCCGCGACGAGCGGGTGAAGGGTGCGCGTCTGTCGGCGCGATGGGGCGGTCACTGGCGGGCCTCCGTGGGCTGTGGCGTGGAGCGGCGGGTTCATTCCACCGCAGAACCTACGGAGCCGGCGTCGTCCGGGCGACTGGATTAACCCCCGACATCCCGTGGGTGACAACCCCGAGAGACCCCTGGGTCCGATACCCCGACACACCCGGCACCCCGGCACCCCGATGCGGAGCGGGGGCCTGATTCCCGGGTGCGGCCCCTCGGGTTCGTTGTGAGCCGCGCGTATCCGTGACGCGCGTCATGTAGGTGCCGAGACACTCGTTGATGTCGGTGGTGGTCAGCGGCCAGGCGCGGTGCCTGGGCAGTCTTCGATTTCGTGCGGACATAGGAAGAGGAATCGCAGAAGATCATTGCCGTTTCTTACGGGTTTTCTGTCGACTGCGGTTCAAGGGCCTCATCCTCGTCGAGTACGACCGTATGGCCGTCGGGTTTACCCTTGAAAACCCCCTGGTCGACGGCGAGAACTACACCTCCGCCCTCACCCCGCCCCACCGCATCCGCCCGGAGTACGCCATGCCCCTGCCCGTCGATGAAGAGGACACCCGCAAAGTCCAGACGGCAGTATCGGGTTCTCCCGGGGCGGACTCGCCGGTCTATCTGCCGATGGACGTGGTGGAGTACGACAGGTTCATCTGCCTCCACCCGCAGAAGGACTTCTACTGCGGCAGGCTTCTCGGCGGCTGTGGCAAGAAGCTGGCCGCGCGCAAGTACCGTGACAAGAAGTGCCACTTCGCCCACATCGGTTCAGGGCACTGCCGACGAAGCGCGACGAACGAGGCCAGCGCGGATCACCTCTACATGGGGCGCGCTCTCGTCACTTGGCTGAAGCAGCAGAAGTGCAAAGGTGTTCAGCCCCGCTACAAGCAGAAGGGCCAGTCGCTTCGCGAGCGGGTCGATGTGTTGTACACCCTCGGCCGGCGGCCACGGCTGCTCCGCGTTCAGCTCGCCGTCAAGTCCCAGGCGTTGTGGGAGGCGGACGACTCTCGCCTCCGGAGCGAATGGGCAGGCATCGAGTGGCTCTTCGGTCCGGACAGCATGCTGGCCAACTGGCAGGTGGACCGGCAGGGTCACGCCCTTCGCATCCGATGTCGACCGTCCGGAGCCACGCGCGTCGTGGAGATCGGAACCCAGTATCCCGACACCCCGGTCGAATGGGTTCCCCTTTCCGCCTGCCGCATGACCTCGTTCGGCATCCAGACTCCGGGCCTCGCTCTCACCCCCGGTGGCCTCGTCCAGCGCGGCAAGGAACCCCGAAGTTCCGCTGCCCCGCGCGGGAAGGCCGACGCCCGCGTGCCAACCGCTCCGCTGACAGTCGAGACAGAGCAGGCAGCACCCACGGAATCCGCAGGCAGGAGAGGACCGGGAAGCGACCTGCTTCCTGAGACCGCCCGCGATGGCAGCCGGGACGGAGAATCGCTCTCGGCGCCCAGCCGACGGCTCCGCGCTCGCACGGTCTTCGGTGATGGGGCTGAGGCAGCCCCCCGCCCAGTCGTGGAACAGGCACCGGTCCACGCCGCTCCGCAGACCACGGCCGTCACGCCGGCGCAGCTGCTTTCCCGGGACGACGAGCCGGCCGGCAGGCGGTTGGTGCGACTCCTTGACCACCTCGATCTCGTGGGCGACCACCTCCACCTGGATCAGCTTCAGTCGGTGCTCCGCGAGGCAGGGGCCTGTGTGTCGGCGATGTGGAGCCCACCGGCCTCCGACCTCACATCTCGTATAGCCGCGTGGCGGGCTCATGCGAATCTGCTCATCGCGCGGCCGAGCTTCCGCGAGATCCAGGCGTGTGCCGACCTGATCAGACCTGCCTTGCGCATGGCAGCACGGGTTTCCCGACCGCTCACATGGATGGATCTCGGCAGTCGGCTCGATGACCGTCTGCCCGGTCTCCACCCGGATGACAAGGTGTCCGTCCTGGTCGAGACAGACCGCATGACCCCACACGGCAGGCCGCTTCTCTCGGCTCTTGTCGCGGCCCGAGCGGATCGTGTCCACCCTCTGTACGCCCAGGTCTTGGACCACTTGGATCGCCCGGTGCCGTCTGCGCATGCGGCCCAGGCCCGATGGCTCGTTGATGTACGCAGCCACCGAGCCTCCGCGAGCGGCGACTTCTGGTGACGCGCGTCTGATCCGTGCTTCGTCGCTCCGACGAGCCGTGCCCGGGGCCCGGAGCCGGTACCCCCGGCCCCGCGGCATGGTGCGATTGATCAGCCGCGGGTTACGGAGTTCACGAACCGCGCCCATCCGTCCGGCCCAATGGCGAGGTGCGGTCGCGACACGTCCTTGGAGTCCCGGACATGGACGGCCTGCTCGGCGACAGCGACTTCTACGCAACTGTCGCCCTGGCTGCCGCTGTAGCTGGACTTGAACCAGGCGAGTTCCGTCGTGGTCATAGCTCTCCTCGCAGTCGCTCCAGTAGGCCCCGTGATTCCTTGGGGTTCAGGGCCTGCGAACGCAGTGTGTCATAGCGCTGGTGAAGGAGGCTCACCTCTTTCGGATCGGTGATCAGCCGTCCGTTCTGCTGCCCCTCGGAGTACCCGAGGCGGCGCCTCTCCGGAGTCTCCAGGAGTTGCAACGGCCCGTCCAGGCACGCGTGTAACCCAGCCTCCAACGGCACCACTTGCAACGTCACATTACGCGGAGCGCTGAGCTCCAGTACGCGGTCGAGCATGTCCCGCATCTGCTCCGTACGGCCGAACCTGCGCCGGAGGACATGCTCCTCCACGATGAAGCTGAACGGGACGGTAGGTCGTTCGTGCATCATCTTCTGCCGCTCCAGCCGCGCTGCGAGCTGGGCTTCCAGCTGCTGATCCGTCAGCAACGGAATCGTGCCCTCGAACACCGCCCGCGCATATTCGTCCGACTGCAACAACCCCGGCACCAGCCTGCACTCGTAGGTGCACAGGCTCACCGCAACCTTCTCCAGCCGCGCCCACCTGCGGAACCAGGCCGCCAGTCCCGGCTCGCCGCGCGTCAGATGGGCTGCAGCTTTTCTCAGCGCGCCCGTGTTGCCGAGTGCCTCCTCCGCCCGCTCCACGAACGCGTCATCCGGCATGCGGCGCCCCAACTCCACCGACTCCACGGTGTGTTTGGAGAACCTCACGTGCGTGCCGAAGTCGGTCCGGCTGAGCCCGGCGTGTTCGCGGAGGGCCTGGACGACGGCCCCGAAAGTCCGCAGACTGTCCGAGGGGTCGGGTTCCCGCTCCTCCCGATCCGCCCCTGCCACAACGGCGTTGTCGGTCGTCATACGCGGCCACCTCCAGGTGCAGGCGCGTGATTTTCCCGCGCTCAATTCACCCAGAATGAGACATCAGGCCGCGTACCATCCACCGAACGTGCCCGTACGCTGACTGAGCGTACGGAGTCCGGCGATCTGCGTGCAGTCCGGCGCGGACGGTGAACGTGCCCAGCGGCCGCGGGCCCGGCGGTCTGCGGAACGCACTGCCCCGACACGTTCCCGAGCGGGAACTGCCCGGCACCAGCCATACGGACCTGACCTGTCCGACGTCCGTACATCGTTCCGCCCAGTGGCCCTGCTCTCCGTACCCCTGTCTGCCGTACGGGAGTAATCCCTGGTCGGAGGCGTCTTCCGGGGAAATCATGACGGGGTGAATCCATCGAACCAACTGGCGGAACCATCCCGTCCGGCAACCGAGTCCACACTGCGGCTCAGCAGCACCCGCCGCGGTGCACGACTCGCCCGTACCCTCGCAGTCCAGCAACTGACCGAGTGGCGCGGAGCTCCGCACGACTCGGCCGCTGCGCACGCCGTCGCACTCGTCACGGCGGAGCTCGCGTCCAACGCGATCACCCATGGGCGTCTGCAGGGCCGCGACTTCCGGCTGACGCTGCGGTTGTTGCCCGAGGCCGTCCGTATCGAGGTGACCGACACACGTCCCGAACGCCTCCTCCCGGCTACAGCTCCGAAGCCCTGCGATCCGGTCGACGAGACCGGGCGCGGCCTGCTGCTCGTTGAGGCGTACGCGAGCCGCTGGGGATGCGCGGTTCTCGATGCCTGCACGAAGTGCGTGTGGGCCGAAGTGCTCTGCTGAGGGCGCAGGCAGGGGGCTGTGCTTGCCCATTTCCTGGCCGGTTCAGGGGGACTTGAGCATGCCGCGGAGCTCGGCGACGAGACCGTGTACATCGTGTTCTGTGACGGGTGCGGTGACGTGGCCGGTCATCGGGGCCGGGGGCGTATTCGGCCCCGAAGCGGGCCGGCGGCAGGCGCGGCAGAGGCCGTCGGGGAGTGCTTCCGGGCGGCCGGGGACACCGCACTGGGTGCACTCCATCATCACGCGGGGGGTATGAGCAGCCTGGGCGGTGGGGGCGGCAGTGGCGGGCAGGCGAGGTGGCATCTTGTCGCGGAGCCTGCGGCGGACGAAGCCCAGCGGTGAGTTGACCTCGTCCGGCAGCCCGGCGACGAGGGACCGGACGAGGTAGTCCGGGGTCACGCCCTGCGCCAGCCAGCCCGCGGCCAGCTCCTCCAACACCGTGCAGTCGGCTGCGGAGAGTGCCAGGCGCGGTTCTGTGCGGCCGAGTTGGGCCAGCGCCAGATAGGCGGCGGAGGGGCGCTCCGGGCCCGGGGCCGAGGAGGGCGCCGGGGACTGTGTGGGTGTCGGCTGTGTCTGCGGGGGAGTCGCACTCCGTTGCTGCGGTACGACAGCCGGAACGCGGGCGGGCTGGAGAGATGCGGCCGGGACGGGCGACGGGGGCAGGGCATCGACGGCGGTCGGCGGCGCGGACTGCGGAGCGTCGCCGCGTACGGGCTCCGATGCAGGTGCCGGAGGCAGGGTCTCGTCCGGGGCCCAAGGCGGCGGCTGGGTCGTGGCCGCTGCCTCGGCTGCGAACTCCTGGATCTCCGCCGGGACGATGTCCTGGCCCGCTTCGGCCGCGAGGTAGGCGGCCCACCACTCGTTGTCGTGCGCGGCGCGGGTCCAGAAGGTCCGCGACGCAGATGACCGGCCACCGACAGGGCGGTCAGGGCGGTGCTGACGGCCTGCTGGCCGTAGAGCGGGAGCTGCTTCGCGAGCGTCTTCACGCTCATCGCGGCGCCTTCGGGCAGGCGGTCGATGAATCCGGCGATGTAGCCCTCGCGAGGGGGCAGCAGTGCGAAGTCATCGGCGCGGGGCGGGAGCTGGTTTGGGACGGACCGCTTGCCGTAGCCGGGCTTGGCCATCGGGTACGGAGGCGAGGATGCGGGCGCGGGCAGGGCGGCGCTAAGGTTCTCGGTAGCCACGAGATCGGGGTCCTTCGATCTTGGGGTGAGACCCCGGCATGGTGCTCGTAACACCGCGTCGGGGTCGTTTTGTTGTGGCGGCACCGTAAGCAGGTGCGACTGCGTGTCGCAAGCCGGTCACGATTAGTCGTACTTGCTCGCCGTTACGGGTCGGGGAGGTCAGGGGGGTTCCCACCCCCCTATGACCCCGCCGGTCAAAGAAGGCGCTCGGATCCCGGCGCCCGGGTCTCGCCGCTCGTGTCCCGGCGCCCGGATCCCGAAGCTCAGGACTCGGCCGAAGACCCTGGGGCCTACCCACGAATGAGTGAGGAGGGCGGTGCCGTAACGCGGGTTACGAGACCCGGGTTACAAGACCCGGCACATGGCGGCACGACACACTCCTCCGCCCCGTACCTATGGCTGCCCACCCCATGGGAAGGTCCCCCGCACCGTCCTACCGTGACGGACTCGAACCACCGAGTCCACCCCCCCGGACGGGAGAGCCGCGATGCGCAGAGCAACGAGCACCTTGCTCGGCCTGCTTCTCACACTGCTGAGCCTCGGAGCAGCCACCACACCGGCCCACGCCGCCCCACCCGGCTACCTCACCCTCGAAGCCACATACACCACCGTCGCCAACGGCTGGGACCGCGTCGACCGCTACCTCGACACCACCAGCGGCTTCCATGCCGAGCAGTACCCCCAGGACGGCCGCGGCGACCAGGACGGTCAGCGACGCACCTTCTTCGGCGGTGTCAAGCAGCCCTACTCCGGCCGCTTCCTCCTCTACTCCGCCCCCGGCTGGAACAGCGGAAGTCACCAGACCCCCGTCCTCTTGGTCCACGGCGCCAACGACAACGCCGACCGCGCCTGGGCCAACCCCGGCGAAGCCGGTGGCTACGGCTGCGGTACGGCCTCCTGCCCCAACACCGGACTCATGCAGTACCTCGCCGCCCGCGGCTACCGCGTCTTCGCCGTCAACTTCGCCCATAAGCAGGGCGACAACCTGATGCAGGCCCAGCAGGTCGGCGACGCCATAGCCGTCATCAAGGACCGGCTCGGCGTCAGCCAGGTGGACCTCGTCGGCTGGAGCAAGGGGGAGATGTCCACCCGCGCCTACGTCTCCTCACTGCGCCCCACCTGGGGACGCCCCTATGCCGGAGACGTACGCCGCCTCATCACCCTCGGCGGCCCCAACGGCGGCTACGACTACCCCTATGCCCACGGCTGGGCCCATGACTTCAGCATCTGGCCCCAGTGCGGCGGCAGCGTCAACGCCCCTTCGCCCCACCTCAACATGACCTGCTACGGCACCTACACCGCCCACCCCGAATTCGCCTTCGCCCCCACCAACGGCTACGACGTCTATCCCGGACAGCGCCAGATGCTCGCCCGCTGGGACGCCACCTACGGCATCGACATGACCCAACAGGACTGGTACACCACCTACCACGGTGGCCAGGGCTTCTACACCTCCGGCAGCGGCATCCAGACCGCCATCGACGCCGGCTCCCTGATCACCCCCCTCCACAAGGCAGGCATCCCCGGCTCCGTCGCCACCTACCTCCTCGCCGGCGGATCCCCCAGCGTCCTCGGCATCTACAACGAGAACCGCGGACCCAGCGACGGGGTGGTCTTCGTCGACAGCGCTCTCGACCGCACCGGCATCGCCAACGTTGCCGGCACCGCCCTCATCTCCACCGCCAACCACCTCCAACTCGGCTGGCACTCCTCCGCCAGCGCCCAGATCGCCGCCTGGCTCGGCTGAGCCCGCCACACCGAAGGACGGACCATGACCCCGCCCACACTCCTGCCCGGCGTCCGAGCTCGACGGATCACCACCGCCCGGCTCACCCTCAACCTCCTCGAACTCCCCGACCGGACCGGCGAGCCCGTCCTCTTCGTCCACGGCAACGTCTCCGACGCCACCTTCTGGCAGCAGACCATGCTCGACCTGCCCCACCCCTACCGCCCCCTCGCCGTCGACCTCCGAGGCTTCGGCGACACCGATCCCCTCCCCGTCGACGCCACCCGCGGCGTCCGGGACTTCAGCGACGACCTCATCGCCCTTTGTGACGCCCTCGCCCTCGACCGCGTCCACCTCGTCGGCTGGAGCATGGGCGGCGGCATCGCCCTCCAACAGCTCCGCGATCACCCCACTGCCGTCCGTAGCCTCACCCTCGTCAACCCCGTCTCCCCCTACGGCTTCGGCGGCACCCACGGTCCCGACGGCCGACTCAACCACCCCGACGGCGCGGGCTCCGGCGCAGGCACCGTCAACCCCGAATTCGTCCAGCGCCTCAAAGAAGGCGACCGCAGCGAGGATTCGCCACTCTCCCCCCGCGCCGTCCTTGCCTCCAGCTACGTCAAACCGCCGCTCCGCCCCGCCCTTGAGGACACCTTCGTCGACGCCATGCTCTCCACCCGCACCGGTGACGACCAGTACCCCGGCGACACCTGTCCCAGCGACCACTGGCCCGGCACCGCCCCCGGCCCCCGAGGTGTCCTCAACGCCATGGCCCCCACCCACTTCCGTATCGACGACCTGCACGGGATCGACCCCAAACCGCCCATCGGCTGGATCCGCGGCACCGACGACCTCATCGTCTCCGACACCTCGCTCTTCGACCTCGCCCACCTCGGTGCACTCGGCGCCGTCCCCGGCTGGCCCGGCGCCGAACACTGCCCCGCCCAACCCATGGTCGCGCAGACCCGCCACGCACTCGATCGCTACGCCGCCGCGGGCGGCCCCGTCCGCGAAACCGCCATCCCCGACGCCGGCCACGCCGTCCACATCGACAAACCCAAGGAGTTCACCGCCGCCCTCCTCGACACCCTCACCGCGGGCCGGTGAAGCGGCCGGGCTGTCCCCCGCGAGGACCTGGATCAGCCGCCGCGTGAGCTGCTTGCCGAGGTGGGTGGGTTGGCCCGACTGATGCCGCGGGACGTTGGCGAAAACGCATATGCCCATAACTCTCCTGATGCCCAGGTAGGTTGAGGCCATAGCTTGATCACTTTCGCGTCCGGAGGTCTCCATGAGCGAGCAGCAGTCATCCGTCACCCTGCCTGCCACGCCGGTGTCGGATCGGATCGACACCACCAGGCCGCACTCCGCCCGCTTCTGGAACTACTTCGTCGGCGGCAAGGACAATTACGAGGTCGACCGTGAGATCGGTGACCAGATCAAGACGTTCTTCCCGGGCCTTGTCGACGTAGCGGTAGCGGGGCGGCAGTTTCTGCGCCGCTCGGTGAGTCACCTGGTGGAGGATCGGGGAGTCCGGCAGTTCCTGGACATCGGGACCGGTCTGCCCACTGCCGACAACACCCACCAGGTGGCCCAGGACATCGCCCCCGAGTCACGCATCGTGTACGTGGACAACGACCCGCTCGTGCTGGCGCACGCTCGTGCGCTGCTCACCAGCTCACCCGAGGGTGTCACGAACTACATCGATGCCGACCTCTACGAGCCGGACGTCATCCTTGCCGAGGCCGCGAAGACACTCGACTTCGACCGGCCTGTGGCCCTGATGCTGCTCGGCATACTCGGTCACGCGGGCGACTTCTCACGGGCCCGTGAGGTGGTGGGCCGGCTGATGGCGGGCCTGCCGTCCGGCAGCCACCTCGTGGTGTACGACGGGACGCGTACCAGCGAGGGCATGATCGCCGCGGAGAAGGCATACATCGAGAGCGGCGCGGTGCCGTACTACGTCCGCGAGCCCGGCGAGATCGTCACGCTCTTCGACGGGCTGCGGATCCTCGACCCCGGCTTCGTCCGGCTCAGTGAGTGGCGGCCCGACGCCGACAGCGCGAGCGTGCCCGCCGACGTCGATGCCTTTGGTGGAATAGGCGTCAAGGATTGACGCGCAGGCGCTGTCGGGCGTCGGGCCGCACGTGAACCCTATAGTGAAGCCGCGTTGATCGTCCGACGACAACGCGCGAAGCCTTCGGCACAGGAGAGTCCGCACGATGACGATGCCCGCATCCGGTGTGCCCGAGCGCTCGTCCGTCCCCGTGTCGGCGCCTGGCGGAGGTTGCCCAGCGAGCGCCGTTGCGTCCGCCGTACGGCTCAGCGGTCCCGAGTTCCACACCGAACCCCATCTCGTCTACCGCGCCATGCGAAGCGAACACGGGCCCGTTGTGCCCGTCGAGCTGCCCGGCGGATTTCCTGCCTGGCTGGTCATCGGGTACCGCGAACTCCACCAGGTGACCAGTGACGGCGAGTTGTTCCCCAGGGACGTCGGACTGTGGAATCAGTGGGAGCACATCCCGGACGACTGGCCGCTGTTGCCGATGATCGGCCGGCCGATGCCGTCCATCTACTTCACAGCGGGGGCCGAGCACCGGCGTCACGCCGCGATGGTGGGGCAGGCCCTGGAAGAGGTCGAGCCATTCGAACTCCGGGGAGACTGCGAGCAGTTGGCCGACCGGCTCGTCGACGGGTTCTGTGAACGCGGTACGGCCGATCTGATCGCCGATTTCGCCGTACCGCTCCCCGTACTCGTCCTCGCCCGTCTGCTCGGCTTCCCCGATGAGGATGGGGCGCTGATCGCCGGCGTTTTGAGGGATCTCGCCGACGGCGGACCGGGTGCGCAGGAGGCTCATCTGCGGTTCGGGGAGCACATGCAGCGGCTGTTGGCGGCCCGGCAGGCCGTGCCCGGGAACGATGTGACCTCCCGGATGCTGGCATACCCCGGCGAGTTCACCGATGAGGAGTACGTGCTCGACCTGATGGCCATCACGGCCGCGGGGCACCTCACCACCGCCGACTGGATCGGCAACTCGCTGCGGCTGATGCTCACCGACGATCAGTTCGCCGTCGCGCTCTCCGGCGGACGGCACAGTGTCGCCGAGGTCATGAACGAGGTGCTCTGGGAGGAGGGTCCGACGCAGATCCTCGCCGGTCGCTGGGCGGTCCGTGACACCCGGCTGGGCGGCAGGAGCATCCGCGCCGGTGACATGGTGCTGCTCGGTCTGGGCGCCGCCAACACCGATCCGCACATCCGGCAGCATCTCTCGACCACGGCGGGGATCTCCGGCCAGAGAGGCAACAGCGCGCATCTGGCGTTCAGCCACGGCGAATACCGCTGTCCCTTCCCCGCCCAGGAGATCGCAGAGATCGCCGCCCGTGCCGGCATCGAAGTGCTGCTCGACCGGCTGCCCGACCTGGAGCTGTCCGTGCCGGCGCAGGAGCTCGTCCGGCGACAGTCCGCCTTCCTGCGTGGGATGACTGCGCTGCCCGTCCGGTTCACCCCCGCACGTCCGACAGGAGACTTCGCTTGAACTGCCCGCACGCTGCTGCCCAAGAGGCCACTTCGCGTGGCGGGGTCGTCGTCATCGACCCGCTGGTCCAGGATCTCGACGGTGAGACGGCGCGGCTGCGTGACGCCGGTCCGCTCGCCAGGATCGAACTGCTCGGCGTTCCGGCCTGGACCATCACCCGGCATGCCGTGGCCCGTCAACTGCTCGTCGACCCCCGCCTGGTGAAGGATCTCGACGCCTGGGGGCTCTGGCAGCGCGGGGAGGTCACGCACGCCTGGCCGCTGATCGGCATGATCGATGCCGGGCGTTCCATGTTCACCGTGGACGGGTCGGAGCACCGACGGCTGCGTACCAAGACCTCCCAGGCACTCACACCGCGCCGGCTGGAGGAGATACGCCCGGAGATCGAGAAGTTCACCGAGGAACTGCTCGATGCCCTCGCCGAGCAGAGCGAGAAGAACAAGGGCGGTGCGGTCGACCTCAAGTCCGTGTTCGCGCAGCCGTTGCCGATGCGGGTCGTCGGCATGCTGATGGGGGTGGACGAGGCCGAGCACCCGATGCTGACGAAGCGGTACAAGGCGTTCTTCTCCATGCTCACACCGCACGAGGAACGCCTGTCGCTGCTGGCCGAGTTGCACGTCTTCTACGCCGCCCTCGTACGCGAGAGGACCGCACGGCCGACCGACGACCTCACCAGTGCGCTCATCCTCGCCGAAGAAGGCGGGGAGCAGCTCACCGAGGAAGAGGTGGTGGGCAATCTCAAGGCGATGGTGGCCGCCGGGCACGAGACCACCATCGGGCTGATCCTGAATGCCGTACGGGCCCTGCTCAGCCACCCCGACCAGTTGCGCAAGGTTCTCGACGGCGAGATCCCGTGGGAGACGGTCATCGAGGAGACGCTGCGCTGGGACACCCCCACCACCCATCTGCTGATGCGGTTCGCCACCGAGGACATTCAGGTGGGCGACGACGTGATCGCGCAGGGCGAGGGCGTGGTGATCTCCTACCGCGCCATCGGACGCGACATCGAGCAGCACGGACCGGACGCCGATGCCTTCGACATCACCCGGCCGACCCCGATCCGCCACATGACCTTCGGTCACGGCCCCCACATCTGCCCCGGAGCGGCGCTCTCCCGTGTGGAGGCCGGCATTGCCCTGCCCGCACTGTTCCGGCGCTTCCCCGGACTGCGGCTGGCCATTGCGGACGAGGAGATCCGCAAGCTGCCGGTGATGACGCAGAACGACATGGAAGCGTTCCCGGTCCTGCTGCACGGCTGACGCGTATCGAGGAGACACCGAGGGCCGCCCGGACCGTCCGGGCGGCCCTCCGGCCTGTCCGGGGATCGGGGCCGGACAGGCCACCGCGGCCGCGCCCGCCACGCACGCCCATTCGTCGGCTGCTGTTCGGCGGAGCGCCACCGTGCCCACACCACGTCGCTCTTTCGCAGCCCGGCGGACTCTGGAACACTCCAGTCGCTTGCGCCCCCATACCTCCTCACCCCACAGAGGTCCTCACCCATGGCTGAACTCGACCGACGCCGCTTCATGCAACTCGCCGGAGGCACTGCCGCCTTCACCATGCTGTCCAACAGCATCGCCCGCGCCGCCTCCCTCCCGGCCAAGGGCGCCACCGGCACCCTTGAGGACGTCGAGCACATCGTCGTGCTGATGCAGGAGAACCGCTCGTTCGACCACTACTTCGGCACGCTCAAGGGGGTACGCGGCTTCGGCGACCCGCGTCCGGTGACCTTGCCCAGCGGAAAGCCGGTGTGGCACCAGTCGTCCGGCATCAAGGAAGTGCTGCCGTTCCGGCCCACGGCCGACAACCTCGGGCTCCAGTTCATCCAGGACCTCAACCACGACTGGGCGGGCAGTCACTGGGCGTTCAACAAGGGCAAGTACGACCAGTGGGTCCCCGCCAAGTCGGCGACGACGATGGCCTACCTCACCCGCGAGGACATTCCGTTCCACTACGCCCTCGCCGACGCGTTCACCGTCTGCGACGCGTACCACTGCTCCTTCATCGGCTCCACGGACCCCAACCGCTACTACATGTGGACGGGACACACCGGGAACGACGGCACCGGCGGCGGCCCCGTGCTCGGGAACGACGAGGCAGGGTACGGGTGGACGACGTACCCCGAACGGCTGGAGAAGGCCGGGGTTTCCTGGAAGATCTATCAGGACATCGGCGACGGGCTCGACGCCGCCGGGTCCTGGGGTTGGATCAACGACGCATACCGTGGGAACTACGGTGACAACTCGCTGCTCTACTTCAACAATTACCGCAATGCCAAGCCCGGCGACCCCCTCTACGACAAGGCGCGCACCGGGACCGACGCCAAGAACGGCGACGGGCTCTTCGACAGGCTCCGGGCCGATGTGAAGGCCGGGTCCCTGCCGAAGATCTCCTGGATCGCCGCCCCGGAAGCCTTCACCGAGCACCCCAACTGGCCCGCGAACTACGGTGCCTGGTACATCGCGCAGGTGCTGGACGCGCTGACGTCCAACCCGGAGGTGTGGGGGAGGACCGCCCTGTTCATCACGTACGACGAGAACGACGGCTTCTTCGACCACATCGTGCCGCCGTACCCGCCCTCCGGGGCCGCGCAGGGGCTGTCCACCGTGGCGACCTCCGCCGACTACTTTGCGGGCAGGATAGGTTACGCCGCAGGCCCGTACGGTCTGGGGCAGCGCGTGCCGATGCTGGTCGTCTCGCCGTGGAGCACCGGAGGGTTCTCCTGCTCCGAGGTCTTCGACCACACCTCGATCATCCGGTTCATGGAACGCCGCTTCGGGGTGAAGGAACCGAACATCTCGCCCTGGCGTCGCGCCATCTGCGGTGATCTCACCTCAGCCTTCGACTTCGGCCGTACGGACACCGCCCCGGTCGCCCTGCCCTCCACGGCCGGGTACCTGCCCCCGGACCGCAACCGGCACCCCGACTACGTGCCC
Source organism: Streptomyces sp. NPDC088246 (assembly GCF_044741025.1). Classification (NCBI taxonomy): domain Bacteria; kingdom Bacillati; phylum Actinomycetota; class Actinomycetes; order Kitasatosporales; family Streptomycetaceae; genus Streptomyces; species Streptomyces sp. NPDC088246. The sequence goes on along the minus strand of NZ_JBIURV010000009.1, from coordinate 186,186 downwards.
GCGCCGCCCGCCGTCGGCAGCATGCCGAAACAGGAACCGGGCTCCCGGCCCACCCGGCCGCTCCCGTACGCGCCGTTCGTGGACGGCTCGGCGAACCCGGCCACCGGAAAGTACGCCCTCACCTTCAGCGGTGGCGGCGCTGCCGGGGCGCAGTTCCTGGTGACGTCCGCCAACCGTACCGACGGACCGTGGACGTACACCACCGAGGCCGGCAAGAGCCTCTCCGACGCCTGGAACACGGCATATTCGAGCGGTGTGACCAACCTCAGCGTGTACGGTCCGAACGGCTTCCTCCGCACCTTCAAGGGGCCCGGCCGGACGGCGGGGCCCGAGGTGACCGCCCGCCACAACGCCACCAACGGGCATCTTGACCTGACGATGAATCATGCTGGTTCCGGGGACGTCCATTTGACGGTGCGCGACGCATACACCGGATCGGTCCAGACGTTCACGGTACGCGCGGGCGCGACCGTGACCCACTCGGTGGACCTGCGGGGGAGCAGCCGCTGGTACGACATCTCGGTGGTCTCCGACACGGACACCACATTCCTGCGCCGCTTCGCCGGCCACGTCGAGACGGGCGAGGCGGGTACGAGCGATCCGGCCCTGATCACCGGCTGAACCGCAGTCCGGGCGGGGCCGGGGCGGGGGGCGGGTGCCCATGCCCCCGCCCCGCCTGTCAGCCCAACGCGTCCGCCAGGGCGCTGTCCGCCGCAGCGCGCGACTCCTGCCAGAGCGTGGTGACCGGCACCCACACATGGACACCCCTGGGCATGCCCACGGTGGCCGCACGGAAGGTGACGCCCAGGTGGGAGGGGTCGGCCGAGACGGACAGGCTGCCGACGACATGCCCTTCGGTGGCCGCCGGGTCCGCAGTGCGGACTGTGGCGTATGCTCGCTCGCCCCGCGCGAGGACGTAGGGTCCGCTCCCGGCAGGCGGCACGGCTTCGGCGGAGCCGTCCAGACCCCGGAAGGTGATCGTCGGGATCCGGTCCACGACACAGGCCCGGTCGCCATGGTTGGTGACGCTGATACGGGCGACGTTCCGCTGCCCGCCGGGTGAGGCATGCACATCGAGGGTCTTCTCCGGACAGATCCCGGGGAGGCTGACGGCCCGGGTGGCGGTGCTGCCGGTCGTGGCCGACGCCGCGGTGGCGGTCAGCGTCAGGGCGGCTGCGACGGTGAGTGCGGAGGTGAGAGCGGAGCGGAGACGCATGGTGTTTCTCCCGTTGGATCGACAGCCTGCGGATGCGGCCGGACGGCCCCGCGGTCGGTGAGGCCGACATCGCCAGTGTGACCGGTATACCCCGATCCTCGCGACAGATCGGACATATTGGTTCGATATGTCCGGCGTTGCCACGCACCCATTCGCCCGGGCGTTGGCGTGCTGCCCGGGGAACGGGGCGCTGGGCGAGGGTGGGGGAGACCGCCGCGGCCACCCCACCCCGTACGCCGCTACCGCGGCCGGACCGTCGCCATCACTTCGCGGTCCGGCTGCAGCGTCAGCGTCGGTACGGGGTTGACGGTGCCCGGGTCCACCTCCAGTTCGAAACGCCGTGCCAGTACGGCCAGGATCAGCACCGCCTCGACCATCGCGAACCGTGTGCCAAGGCAGACCCGGGGGCCGCCGCCGAACGGGAACCAGGCGTACTCCGCGATGCCGTCGCCCTCCTGTGGATCCCAGCGCTCGGGACGGAATTCCTCCGGTTCGGGAAACCACCGCTCGTCGCGGTGCGTCGCCCACTGACTGGTCCACACCCGGGTGCCCTCCGGCATCGGCACACCGCCGATCCGCGCACCCTCCTTGGCGACGCCGGTGACGAGCCAGATCGTCGGGTAGAGGCGCAGGGTCTCCTTGACCACCGACTGGGTGTACGTCAGCCGGGCATAGTCGTCGAACTCCGGCTCACGGTCGCCGAGTACCCGGTCCAGTTCCTCGGTGAGCGCGGCGCGCGTCCGCGGGTTGTGTGACAGCAGATACCAGGCCCACACCAGAGTGGAGCTGGTCGTTTCGTGCCCACCGATGTACAGGGTGACCGTCTCGTCGCGTATCTCCTGGTCCGTGAGGTGCGCACCCGTCTCGTCGACCGCGGTCAGCAGCCGGCTCAGCAGATCGGGGCGATCGTCCCCGCCGTCGCGGTGACGGGCGACGACCCGGTCCACCTCGGCGTCGATGACCGCGGCGGCTCTCCTGATCCTGGCCCGGCCCGGTGTCGGCACCCAGTCCGGCAAGAGCGCGCCGATACCGGCGAACTCCTTGCCGATCTCCTGCTGCGCCACATCCATCGCCCGGCCCATCGCATCGGCGTCGGCCGGTGTGTCGACGCCGAAGATCGTACGGACCGCGATCTTCTGCGTCAGTGCCGCCATCTCGCGCTTGATGTCGATGCGTTCACCGCCGGACCAGGTGTCCGCCAGCTCCACCGTGCTGCTCGCCATCGTCGCCGCGTACGAGCGCACCTGCTTGGGGCGTACGGAAGGCTGCACCAGCGACCGCTTCCGCCGCCAGTCCGTACCGCGGGCGACCACAACGCCGTTTCCCAGCACGGTCCGGAACGCGATACCGAGTGCGGGCTGGTCGAAGGTGCGTTCCGTCTCGGTGAGCAGCTCGCCTATGCACTCCGGATCGGCTATGTACACACACGGGTTGGGGCCGAATCGCCAGCCGACCATGTCGCCGTGACCACGCAGTCGCTCGAAGAAGGCGAGGGGATTCTTTCCGAACTGTGGCAGGTTCCCGAGAAACGGCAGCCCCTTCGGGCCCGGCACGATCGTGTGGCCTCGCGGCTCGGCATCGACGGCCGGGCCGGTCTCCGTGGACATGAAAGTCTCCGCTCCCTTGTGGCGCATCCGACGTGATGCGCAGCGACCTGACTTCAGCAGTACCGCACGGCGTGGAAAGTGTCATCAGCCTTGTGCGATACGTGAGTTGTCGAGGGTAGCGTCCGCCGTGCCGAGAACGTACGGGCGGCTGGGCGGTCGACGGGATGTGGCCGCCGTCGCCGGACGGGCCCGGGTCCTCGGCCCGTCCGGCGGTGCGGTCCGGTGGGCTCGTGGTCCGGAGCCCGTTGGCGATGTGCGGGTCAGACGCCCGGCGGGACCCGGGACGGGCGGCCGTTGCCGCGGGTGAGGGAGTAGCCGAAGACGGCCGCGAGCGCCCCCAGTACTCCGCCGCCGACCGTCCACAGCCAGCGGTCGGTCCACCAGCCGGAGGCCCAGCCGTCCTCGGGCTCACTGCCGCGCCACACCGTGGACGGCGAGCCGTCGGCACTGGCGGCCGAGCCGGTCGAGATCTGCTCGACGAAGGACGAACCGGGGAGCAGCGGCTCGGCGAGCGTGCCATCCACATCCCCGGCGCCGCCCTTGTCGGCCGCCGTGACCTCGACCTCGGTCTGCACCGGTAGACCGAGGTCCGCCGAGGGAAGGTCGACGACCGTGAGGCGTACGTAGTAGCTGCCCGGCAGCGGGTCGTTGGCCCACGGCTCGGACCAGGCGCGGACGGTCCGCAGCACGCAGGTCAGCTCGACACTCGACGCGTCGGCCGCCGCCTTCCCGGTCTGGCGGCCGTACATGCAGGCCTGGCGGCGCCGCAGCCCGTCGTACACATCGACCTGCCAGGTCGACGCGCCGTGCCGGGTGGCGCTCTGCGGCAGGGTGATCTTCGCCTTGACGGTGGCCCGCTGGCCCGCGTCGGCGGGGAACACCCAGTACAGGTAGTCACCCGCGGACGCCCCGGCGGTGGCGCGCTGGTTCTGCTGGACCGCAGTGGCCGTACGGAAGGTGGTGCCGGCCTCGGTGGGGCCGGACCCGTCGTCCGAGGCGCTCGGGCTCGGGCTCGCCGACGAGTCGTCGGCCGCGGCGGCGCCCGCCGAGGTCAGCAGGGCGAGGCCGGTCAGCAGCGCACCCGCGAGTACACGTGTCGTACGCATCAGTTGGTCCTCCAGACGGCGATGCGCCAGCGCGAGATCCAGCCGGTCAGCAGACCCGCGACCAGTCCGGTGAGAACCAGTACGCCCAGCAGCCACCAGCCGCGGCCTAGACCGAACGCGGCGACGTCGGCCGCGTCGTCCGGGGCGTCCACCAGGTCCACGGTCAGCTCGAGGGGCATGCCCGGCGTGGTCTTCACCGAGGCGGGGGCCGAGTAGGAGTTGCTGACCTGGAGACACACGGTCTCGGCGGCGGGCTTGTCGCCGCTGTCCGTGTCGTCCTGCTCGGGCTTCGGGTAGCGCAGGCCGGAGGAGATCGCATCGGTGCGACCGGTGCCCGACTCCGAACCCCGGACGATTTCCCGGCCGTGTACGGTCACCGCTCGCAGCAGCACGCCGTAGTCATTGTTCACGGCACGGTCTGCGAAGACGCTCACCGAGGCGCGCAGTTCCTGCCCGGGCAGCACATCCACCCGGTACCAGCGGTGCTCGCCGAACTTCTCCCGGTCGGTGTACAGACCCGCTTTGAGCTGTGGTGCGGCGGAGCAGCGGTCCGCGCCCTCCTTCGCCACCGGCGTGACGACCGGCTCGGCGGCCCGGTCGACCAACTGCTTGACCCGGCCGGAGAGTTCATCGGCGTGCTGGACGGCGGTGTAGGTGCCGCCGGTGGCCTCGGCGATACAGGTCAGCTGCTCGCGGATCTTCGCGTTCGGCACCAGGCCCAGCGTGTCGATGACGAGGTGGATGCCGCGGGCTGCAATGTCACGTGCCACCTCGCACGGGTCGAGCGGGCCGCAGGTGTCCTCGCCGTCGCTGATCAGCACGATCCGGCGGGTGGCGTCGCCGCCTTCGAGGTCGTCGGCGGCGCCCAGCAGGGCCGGGCCGATCGGGGTCCAGCCGGTGGGGGCCAGGGTGGCGACGGCGGTCTTCGCCTCGGTGCGGTCCAGTGGGCCGACCGGGTAGAGCTGCTTGGTGTCCTTGCAGCCGACCTTCCGGTCATTGCCGGGGTAATTGGCGCCGAGCGTCCGGATGCCGAGCTCCACCTGCTCGGGCACCGCGTCCAGGACCTCGTTGAACGCCTGCTTCGCGGCGGCCATCCGGGACTGGCCGTCGATGTCACGGGTCCGCATGGAGCCACTGACGTCGAGCACCAGCTCGACCTTGGGGGAGGCTTTGGTGGGGGTTTCATCAGCTGCGGCGGGGAGCGCCGAACCGAGCCCGGCGGTCAGGGTGGCGAGCAGGATGCCCACCCCGACCGTCAGCCTTTTTCTTATGATCATCGCCGGATACTAGTGAAGATCGCTTCGCTTCCCCAAACCGGTCCGGAGACGGCCGGGGGTCGTCGCCCGGGACCGGTCGAGGGGAAATGACAGCCAGTCAGTGCCCCTTGCGGGGTGTGTGGGGCGGGCTGAGGCGTGCAGGGCTGTGCAGCGGTCAGGGTGTGTTGGGTGTACGGGTGTCAGGCCCTGCCCAGCAGTGGGCCCGCGCCCCGCTCCAGTGCCGAGCCGACCCGCGCCCAGGTTGCCGAGTCCCGCTGTACAGCGGGGAGTTGGGTGTCCTCGCCCATGTTCCAACCGGTGGCGATCGCGACCGGGTCCTCGCCGGTTGCCGCGGCGGCGGCCAGTGCGGCCGCACCCAGAGCCACCGGTTCGCCGCTCCCGGGCACGATCACCGGCCGGCCGGAGAGCCGCCGTACCGTCTCCACCCAGGTGTGCCCCTGGGCGCCGCCGCCGATCAGGCGCAGCGGCCGGGCGGCCACCTCGGGGTCGGCCGGGTCGAGGCCGCAGGCCCGCAGGAGTTCGTCGAGGGCACGCAGCACGGTGAAGACCGCGCCCTCGTAGGCGGCGCCCAGGAGTTGCTGCGGGGTGGTGTCGTGCCGCAGCCCGGTGAGCAGGCCGGAGGCGGTGGGCAGATCGGGGGTGCGTTCGCCGTCGAGGTAGGGGAGGAGCACCGCCTCGCCGCCGGGGGCCGCGTCGTCGCGCTCCAGGCCGAGCAGTGCGGCGACCTTGTCCACGGCGAGCGTGCAGTTGAGGGTGCAGGCCAGCGGGAGGTACGTACCGTCCGCCGCGGCGAAGCCGGAGAGTGCCGTCGACGCGGGCCGTGTCCGGGAGGCGGCGAAGACCGTTCCCGAGGTGCCGAGGCTGAGGACGGGGTGGTCCAGCAGTCCGGCGCCGCCCAGTCCGAGACCGACGGCGGCGCTCATGTTGTCCCCGGTGCCCGCGGCCACGGCGATTCCGTCCGGCAGGCCGAGCGCAGCGGCCGCTTCGGCGGTCAGCGAACCGATTCGGGTCGCGCCGGTCCCGGCAATCTCGGGCAGCAACGAGACGTCCAGACCCAGGAGTTCGAGGAGTTCGGGGTCGTACGCACCGGTATCGGTCGAGTACCAGCCGGTGCCCGAGGCGTCACCGGGGTCGGTGGCGGCGCTGTCTGCGAGGCGTTCGGTCAGGAAGTCGTGGGGGAGGCGTACGGCCGCGGCCGCGGCGGCGTTCTCCGGTTCGTTCTCCCGCAGCCACTGCCACTTCGTCGCGGTGATGGAGGCCACCGGTACGGATCCGGTCCGCGCGGTCCAGGCCTCGGCCCCGCCCAGTGCCGCGGTGAGGGCGGCGGCCTGCGGCGCGGAGCGGGTGTCGTTCCACAGCATCGCAGGGCGCAGTGGACGCCCCGTCCGGTCGAGGACGACCAGCCCGTGCTGCTGTCCGGCGACCGCGATACCGGTCACGGCGCAGGCGGCGACGCCGGACTCCTCAAGACCGGCGGCGACGGCGTCGCACAGTGCCCGCCACCACGCCTCCGGGTCGCTCTCGCGGGCACCCGCCTCGCCGGTGACGACATGCGGTGCCCGGCCGACGGCGAGCAGCCGGCCGGTTCCGGCGTCGACGAAGGCGGCTTTGGTGGACTGGGTGGAGCTGTCCACACCGATGACGACGGTACGCGGCGGCATGGGTGACCTCATTCCTTTGCTGCGGGGAGGTGGCTGCGGGGCATGCGTCGCTTCCGGGTGTGGTTGCTGGGATGCCGCCACAGAAATTTGATCGTACGGAAAACAAATTACGCGATCGATCCCGCCGGGAACAGCGACCTCTCCGGATTTCGGGCTATGGGGGGTTACGTGCCCGACGCACTCGGTGCATGATTAGTCATGACAGTAAACAAATAGGGTTCGGCCACCTCGACCGGTCATGGAACCCGACAGCACTGAAGGCGGCCAGACGATGACGGAACGCTTCACGCCCACGCCCGACGACAAGTTCACCTTCGGGCTGTGGACGGTGGGCTGGCAGGGGCGCGACCCCTTCGGCGATGCGACCCGCACGGCGATCGACCCGGTCGACTCCGTGCAGAGGCTCGCGGAGCTCGGTGCGTATGGTGTGACATTCCACGACGACGACCTGATCCCGTTCGGCTCGACGGACACCGAGCGCGAAGGGATCGTGAAGCGGTTCCGGCAGGCGCTGGACGCGGCCGGGCTCGTCGTCCCCATGGCGACGACGAACCTCTTCACCCATCCGGTCTTCAAGGACGGCGCGTTCACCGCCAACGACCGGGACGTACGCCGCTACGCCCTGCGCAAGACGCTGCGTAACATCGACCTCGCGGTCGAGCTCGGCGCCACCACCTATGTGGCCTGGGGCGGCCGCGAGGGCTCCGAGTCCGGCGCCGCCAAGGACATCCGGGTCGCTCTCGACCGTATGAAGGAAGCCTTCGACCTGCTCGGCGACTACGTCACCGAGCAGGGGTACGGCCTGAAGTTCGCCATCGAGCCCAAGCCGAACGAGCCGCGCGGCGACATCCTGCTGCCGACCATCGGTCACGCCCTCGCCTTCATCGAGCGTCTGGAGCGCCCGGAGCTGGTCGGCGTCAACCCGGAGACCGGGCACGAGCAGATGGCCGGGCTGAACTTCCCGCACGGCATCGCACAGGCACTCTGGGCGGGCAAGCTCTTCCACATCGACCTGAACGGTCAGTCCGGCATCAAGTACGACCAGGACCTGCGCTTCGGCGCGGGTGACCTGCGCCAGGCGTTCTGGCTCGTCGACCTGCTGGAGACGGCCGGCTACCAGGGGCCGCGGCACTTCGACTTCAAGCCGCCGCGGACCGAGGACTACGGCGGTGTCTGGGCCTCGGCCGCGGGCTGCATGCGCAACTACCTGATCCTCAAGGAGCGCGCCGCCGCCTTCCGCGCCGACCCCGCCGTGCGGGAGGCGCTGCGCGCGTCCCGGCTCGACGAGCTGGCCCGCCCCACTGCCGAGGACGGCGTGACCGGGCTGCTGGCCGACCGGTCGGCGTTCGAGGAGTTCGACGTGAACGCGGCGGCGGAACGAGGCATGGCGTTCGAGGCCCTGGACCAGCTGGCGATGGACCACCTGCTCGGGGTTCGCTGATCCCGGCCCGCAGCGACGCGGGGCCACGGGTGTGGGCCGGACACCAGATGTCCGGCCCACACCCTTTCGCGTTCGCGTGGAGCCGGCCGGCGGTCCGGTCTGTAACCGGTGGGGCGGATCGGCCGGTTGTCCGGCCCGTGCCCGTGCAGGTGCAGTCGCCGGCTGCCCGGCCCGCACCCGCGCAGGGGCGGATCAGCCGGTTGCCTGGTCCGCACCCGCGCAGGGGCGGATCAGCCGGTTTCCCGGCCGTCCGCGTACGCCGCCGGGTCGGCCAGTACCCCCGTCGTCACCAGCGCCGCAGCGCCCCGCGCCGCGTCACCCGCCACGGACGAGGCGCGCAGACGGCCGCTCCCGGGGGCCCAGAGCCCGGACACCACCCGGCAGGTCAGCTCCTCATCGGCGGGCGGTGACAGCCACGGCATCAGGTTCCGGTATATCCCGCCGAGCACCACCGCGTCCGGGTCGAGCAGATTCACCGTCCCCGACAGCACCCGCCCCAGCATCCGGCCGGCCTCCGCGACAGCGGCCACCGCCTGCTCGTCCCCGGCCAGGGCGCGCCGTTCCAGCTCGGCCACCCCGGAGCCGCTGCCGGACTCCTGGATCCCGGCGGCTCGCAACAGCGCCGCCTGGCCCGCGTACTGCTCCAGACAGCCGCGCGAGCCGCACCTGCACTGCGGTCCCTCCGCGTCCACCACCACATGCCCGATCTCCCCGGCGAACCCGTGCGCCCCGCGCAGGAGTTCACCGTCGATGACCAGGGCACCACCGACGCCGATCTCGCCCGTCAGATAGAGGAAACTGCGGACCGTGTCGAGTCCGCCGAACCAGAGCTCGGCGAGCGCCGCCAGATTGGCCTCGTTCTCCGAACTCACCGGCAGCGCCTCGCGACCGGGTTGCTCGGCGGCGAGCGAAGCGGCGAAGAGTCCCTCGGCCGGAACCTGATTCCATCCCAGGTTGGGCGCCTGGCGCACCGTACCCCCGGAGACCAGACCGGGCAGGGCGAGCGCCACCCCGACCGGGAACAGTTCCTGCTCGCGCGCCGACTCCAGGGTGCGCGCCGCGATCCCGGCCGCCCGCGCCAGCACCTCCGCGGGCGGCGCGCCGCGGTTGTCGAGGTGCTCGGTGAGCCGTACCCGGCCGGTGCCCGCCAGATCGACGACACATACCGACACATAGTCGATGTTGACCTCCACACCGAGCCCGGCAGGCCCCGTGCGCGCCACCTTGAGCGCGGTTCCGGGGCGACCCGCCTGCCCGCTGAAGGTCTTGCCGGACTCGGTGAGGAACCCGATGTCGATGAGTTGCTCGACGAGCGAGGACACCGCGGCCCTGGTCAGCCCCACCCGCGCGGCGACCCCGGCCCTGGTGGCCTCGCCCTCGTCGCGGACGGCCCGCAGCACCAGACTGAGGTTGCTCCGGCGCACGGTGTCCTTGTCGGCCTTGGGCCCCAGCGGTGTGAGGTTGCTCTTCATGTTGGATCCGAGCCTATGCGATCCCTTGTGCGATCAGTCCTGTGCGCTGGTGAGCCTTTGCGACCGGCAAGTCCTGACGCCGTTCGCCGTCTCGTCGCCGGGGCGGCCCGTTCGCAGGAGGAAGAACCCGCTGCGAACGGGCCGCCGGTGAAGGTGAACCCGTGCGCGCGCCCGCAGGGGCCATCGGAACGTACGACGCTCAGGCCGTCGAACCGCGCTCCTTGAGCATGTCCGCCATGAGTGCGATCTCGGACTGCTGGCCCCGGACCATGCCCGCCGCCAGATTCCTGATCTCGCCTGTCCCGGCCGCCGCGGCCGCCGCCTGTGCCATCTCCGCACCGGCACGGTGGTGCGCGGTCATCAGCTTAAGGAAGAGGACCTCGGCGTCCTTGCCCTTCGCCACCCGCAGTGCGTCGAGTTCGGTGTCGGTCGCCATGCCCGGCATCAGCGAACCGTCGCCCCTGGGCGTGACCGTGTGCCCCATCCACTCCATGGGAGGTGCGCTCGACGACTTCGCCCGGCCCCACATCTCCAGCCAGCCGAGCATCATGCCGCGCTGATTGGCCTGGGTGTTGATGATGTCGTACGCGAGCCGGCGTACCGCCACGTCGGACGTACGGTCCCGCACGATGAACGACATCTCGACCGCCTGCTGATGGTGGATCGACATGTCGCGCGCGAACCCGACATCGGCGGACGTGTCCGAGGGTGCGGCCGTCGGTGCGGCGGAGCCCGCGGAGGACGACGGCCGTACGAGCATCAGCGCGACCAGGCCCAGCGCCAGCAGCAGCACCACACCGCCCGCCATCATCATCGGGCGCGAGGAGCGGACCGCGGACGTCACTGGGCGACCCCGCCGGTGCAGGCCGCGCCCGGCTCCGGGGTCTGCGGACCCTGCACGTACTTGGTGAAGAACTGCGCCACGCGTGCGTCGGTGGCATTCGTCACCGTCACCTGCTTGCCCCAGGCGCTGAGCATGAGCGGGGCGGCCTGGTTCTCGACGGGGCTCATCAGGGAATAGGGCGTTGCCTCGACCCGCTCGCCCAGTTTCTTGATGTCGGCCGGCTTCGCCTTGCTCGTGTACGTGACCCAGACCGCGCCGTGCTCAAGGGAGTGGACGGCGTTCTCCTTCGGTATCGCCTTGGTGTAGACATCGGCGTCGCAGTTCATCCACACCGGGTTGTGATCGCCGCCGACCGGCGGGTTCATGGGGTAGTCGACCTTTTTCTCGACGTGGTTCTGGGAGAGCTTGTCCCAGGTCCGCTCGCCCTGCACGGGCGAGGACTTGGCCTCGACCTCGGCTTCTTCCTTGTCGTTGGCGGCGGACATCAGGTAGCCGCCGCCCGCGACGAGTGCGGCGATCACGGCGACGGAGGCGGTGAGGGTGATGATGCGGCTGCGCCGCTCGCGGGCCCGCTCCTTGCGGCGGGCCTCCTCCAGCTTGGCGCGGCGTGCGGCGGCAGGGGTGTTCTGCTTCTTGGCGGAAGCCATGGAGAGTCGTCCTTCGGTTCAGTAAGACTGATGGAGCTGAGGGCATGCGGGAGAACGTCCTCGGTGTCCCGGGGACGGGCCCTGCCTCTAGATCCGTTGAACCTGCAGACGCAGATGGTCGACTTCCCGCACGGCGTCGTTGGACGGGCCGCGGATCGCGGCGGCGCCGGTGAGCGGGGCGACGGGGGCTGTGGCGGTTACGCCGGGAAGTGCCACGGGTGCGCCCTGGCCGGACAGTACGACGGGTGTCGCATGCTCGGAGGTTCCGTGGCAGGAACTGCCCATGCCCCGGTCCTCAGGGGCATCGGCCACTACGGTCCGTACGACCACGTGATGCGCGGGCGTCATGGCCCGGGCGGCGGCTGCGGTACGGGTACCGGACTGGTGCGAGGCCGAGCCCGGGGCTGCCATCCGGTGCGCGGACGAGTCCGCGGCCGCGACCGAACAGCACGAGACCATGGCGAGCAGTACGAACAGCCAGCCGAGAACAGCCGACGCGTGGGCGCTCTGCCGTCGTCGGTGCGTCCGTTCGCTCAGCCTGTTCATCCCCGCCATCGTACGTGGTGCGTGAAGTTTCAACGAGGGGTGCATGCTGTGGATGTAGGGGATGCGGCCGCCGTTGTCGGAGGGGCGGGACAGTGTGCTCCGGTGACAACGCACTCGAACGTATCTGCGGGCCGGTATCCGGATCCGCACGGCGCTCCCCAGGCAGCTCCTGCTGACCCGCCCGGCGAAGTCCATCAAGTCCGGTGTCATCGTGCAGCGCCCACGGGTTCTGCCCCGTGCGATGATGCGCCCATGCCGTACCTGGTGCCGCCCCATATCCCTCCGGGGCGCCTCGCGGACTCCGTACAACCCGCTCTGCCCGTCGCCGACGACCTGCTCCTGCGGCCGTGGCGGTACGCGGACGCGCCGGCCGTCCTCGCCGCCTTCGCCGACCCGGTCATCCAGCGCTGGCATCTGCGCCGGGCCGACTCCGAGGACGAGGCGCGCGACTGGATCGACCAGTGGCAGAGCGCTTGGTACTGCGAGACCGGAGCCCACTGGGCCGTCGTCCACCCCGCAAGCTCGGCTGACGGAGCCGAGGAAGTGCTCGGCCGGGTCGCGCTCCGCTCCCTGACGCCGGCCATCGGCCAAGCCGAATGCGCCTACTGGACGCTGCCGGCCGCCCGCGGACGCGGCGTCGCGCCCCGAGCCGTCTCGGTGCTGGCGCGCTGGGCCTTCGACGCGATCGGGTTCGAGCGCCTCGAACTCGCCCACTCCGTGCTGAACGAGGCGTCCTGCCGAGTGGCGGCCAAAGCGGGCTTCGCCCTGGAGGGCACCAGGCGCCGGGGCCATCTGCATGCCGACGGCTGGCACGACATGCACGTCCATGCCCGGATCCGCGGGGACGGCGTCCCTCGTTGACCGGTGTAGCAAATGAGCGACGCCACCGGGAATCGGACGACGAGTGCGGTCATCTGCGGTCCAGCGCACGGTCGGTGAGGGCGCCTGCGCAGCCGGTGTACCGGGCGGGTTCGGCCAGATCGGAAAGATCGAGACCGGCAAGTTCGGGCTCCTCGTCCAGCACATCGCCGAGGACATCGGCCAGATCCGTGGTCTCCGCACGGGCCCGTGCGGCGGCGCTCACCAGAACCTCCTTGGCTCGCTTGCGGCCGATGCGCTCGGCGAACACGGCGGCCAGCCGCTCCGAGACGATCAGCCCGTCGGTGAGCTGGAGATTCTCCCGCATGGCGTACGGGACGACGCGCAGTCCGTCGGTGAGTTCGGCGGCGTCGTAGGCGGCCCCGCCGACGAGCCGCAGCAGTTCGCGCAGCGGCTCCCATTCGGCGTGCCACGACCCGGCCGGCCGCTCGTCCTCGGCTGCGAGCGAGCCGTACAGCGTCGCCGCCAGGCCGGGGGCGCGACGGGCGGCCGCGGCGATCAGCGTGGCGCGCACCGGGTTGGCCTTGTGCGGCATGGTGGACGAACCACCGCCCTTCCCCTCGGTGACCTCGCCGATCTCGGTACGGGACAGGGTGAGCACATCGGCCGCCAGCTTGCCGAGCGCACCTGCCGTGAAGGCGAGCGCGCCCGCCAGATCGGCGATCGGGGTACGCAGACTGAGCCACGGCAACAGCGGTTCGGCCAGACCGAGTTCGTTCGCGAATGCCTGGAGCACGGTCAGCCCCCGGCCGTCGTCGGCGGCGACTTCGGCTTCGTCGATGGGCGTGAAGGTGTTGAAGGCGGCCAACGTTCCTGCCGCGCCACCGAGCTGCGCGGGTAGCGACTCCCGTACGGCCGAGAGCCGGTCCCGTGAGTCGAGGATCAGTGCGCGCCACCCGGCGGCCTTCAGCCCGAAGGTGGTCGGCACGGCGTGCTGGGTGAGCGTACGGCCGGCCATCGGGGTGTTGCGATGTGCGAGTGCGAGCCGTGCCACCGCCTCCGCGGACCGTGCCAGATCGTCGAGCACCGGTGCCAGGGCCCGGGCGGCGACCAGCATGACGGCCGTGTCGAGGATGTCCTGGCTGGAGGCGCCCCGGTGCACGTACGGCCGGACGTCCTCCTCCACTGCGGCGACCAGGTCGAAGACCAGCGGGGTGACCGGATTGCCGCTCGCACGTGCGCGCAGCGCCACATCCCGCGCATCGAATCGGCTCGCGTCGGCCGCCGCGGTCACCGCCCGCCCGGCCTCGGCGGGGGCGAGCCCGCAGACGGACTGGGCGCGGGTGAGCGCGGCCTCGGCGTCGAGCATCGCCTGCAGAAAGGCGCTGTCGCCGGTGGCCGTCTCGGCGGGTGAGCCGGCCCGCCCGGGGGCGAGCAGTCCGACATCGCTCTCGTACATCAGCTGAACTCCAGGAAGACCGTTCGCCGTCCCCCTGCAGGTGGATGTCGAACCGGTGGGTACGCGGCTACGTGGGTGTCGCGATCAGTGTGGCCCGGAGCTCGGCGTCCAGCGACTCCAAAAGCGTGTCACCTGCCGGAACGGCGACCAAGAGGTACGGGACCCCGCCCGTCGGCAGGGCCCCTGCCACCCGATTGCCCGTCGGCGTCCGTCGACAGCCGGCCCCGTCCGGCGTCCGGCTCCGACGACAGGGCTCAGCCCTCGTCGCCCGCCCGGTGGATACCGAACACCGCACCCTGTGGATCCCGGACCACCGCGATCCGAGGTCCGTCCGGAACGCTCGTCGGGGGCATCAGCAGTTCGCCACCCGCCCCCTGCGCGGTGGCCGCCGCCGTGTCGACGTCCGTCACGGCGAAATACGGCAGCCAGTTGGGTGGCGCCTCCGGCGGGAACCTGTCGTCCATGATCAGCATGCCGCCGAAATCCTCGCCGGCCACGCCCCACTGCGTGTAGCCCTCCGAAGCGGTGTTCACCGTCCATCCGAAGACCGCGGGATAGAAAGCGAGCGACTGGTCGGCCTCCCGGGTGATGAGTTCGACCCAGCCGAGCGCGCCCGGGTCGTTCAGCCGCTCGGCGCCGGCGAAGGCACGGCCCTGCCACAGCGAGAACACCGCACCGGACGGATCCGCGACCACCGCGAACCTGCCCTGGTCGAACACGTCCATCGGGCCGACCAGGAGCGAGCCGCCCGCCGACTTCACCTTCTCGACCGTGGCGTCCGTGTCCTCGCTGGCGAACGAGACCGTCCAGGCGGGCGGCTGTCCCGGCTGGTAGACCGGACTCAGTGCGGCCACTCGCGCATCGCCGAGGTGCGCCATGGTGTAGCCGCCCGCCTCCTCGCGCGGATCGGTCTCGGAGCGCCAGCCGAAGAGTGCCGCGTAGAACGACTTGGCAGCCGGGATGTCGGGGGTGCTCAGCTCGATCCAGCAGGGACCGCTGGGCACCGGTTTGGTGAGCTTCATTCGGATTCCTTCGTGGGTGCATCGGCACATGCCTGTCTGTCCTCGTGCGGTTGAACGCTATGGGTTCGCGGAGGGGGCGGCCATCAGTGCCGCGGCGGCGTCATGGAAGAAATTGTTTTACAGGTGTAATACCTGTTAAAGTATTTGGGTGAGCGATACAAGCATCCGATTCCGGCAGCCCCCGGTCCGCAGACTCCCGCTGGCCGCCCCCCTGCGCCTCGCCCGGCCCTCGGACATGTGGTTCAAACCGGCGCTGAGCGTGGTCGTCGCCACCGCCGTACCGGATCTGCTGCTGTTCGCCATCGACCGGCTCGACCTCGTCATGTACACGATGGCCGGCTCGCTCTGTGCGCTGTACGGCCACAGCCTGCCGTACGCCCGCCGCGCCCGAGCCGTGGCCGGAGTCGTCATCTCCATGGTCATCGGCATGGCGATATCCCTCGTCGCGGCCTCGCTCACCGGATCGACCGCCGTGCTGATCGCGGTGGGCGCACTGCTCGCCGCCGGACAGAAGATGCTCTGCGACGCCACCCGCATCGGCCCGCCCGGGCCGGTGATCTTCACGTTCGTGACCTCGGCCGCACTCTTCGCCCCGCAGCACCTCGGCCAGGTACCCGGCCACCTCGCGCTGACCCTGGCCGCGGGCGTGATCTCCTGGCTGGTCACGGTCGGCCCCGCGGTGATCCGCAGGGAGGGTCCGGAGCGCCGGGCGACCGCCCGCGCACTCGACGCGGCCGCGGCCTACGTCACCGCCCCCGGCCATCGCACCCGGCGCGCCGCGGTCGCGGCCGTGCACGCGGCCTGGCAGGCGCTGCTCGCCGCCGGACACCCCACGCCCGTACGCCGGGCTCTCGAACGTCTCGTCGTCCACGCCGAGGCCGCCCTCGCAGGGGGCGTCCACGGCGTTTCCCCGATCGCTCCCGCCACTGCCCCCGTTTCCGCCCCCGGCCCCGAACGGCTCCGCGTCTGGGCCCGGCAGACCCGTGCCCGCGGACCCGTCCCCACCCCGCCACCCGCCCCCGGCACGTCCGATGAGTTGTTCGGCATCGACGCCGAACGGGCCGCCCGGCGCACACGAAGCCGCCGCGACGCCCGCCGCGCACTGCTGCGCAGCCTTGCGCCGGGTTCCCCGCTGCTCCCCATCGGCGCCCGTGCGCTCATCGGCTGCGCCCTGGCCGGATACGTCTCCCAGGCGGCCGGCGTCGGCCGGCCCTACTGGGCGATCGTCACGGCCGCCTCCCTGTACCAGGCCAATGTGACATTGTCCTGGAACCGGGCCCTCCAGCGGACCCTCGGCAATCTGCTCGGCGTCCTCGTCTTCGCCGCCGTCCTCCCGGTCAGCCGAACCGGACCACTGGCCCTCATCGGCTTCTGCCTGTTCTTCGGCTTCGCGGCGGAGGCCCTGATCACCCGCAACTACTGGCTCGGCTCCATCGCCGTCACGCCGATGGCCCTGCTGGTCCTGGAGTTCGGCGGCACCCACCCGGCCGGTGAGCTCATCGGCGACCGGGTCCTGGACACGGTGATCGGCGCCGGCGTGGGCATCCTCGCCGCCATGCTGGTGACCAACCGCCGGGCCGCCGGACGCCTGGAAAAGGCCCTGGCCGCCACCGACCGGGCCCGCGCCCACGCCGTACACGCGCTCGCCGCCCCGCAGCCCACGCCCGCCGCTCTCGACGCCGCGCGCCGCAGGCTGACCGGATCGCTCGTCGAGCTGCGCGAGGCCGACGACACCGCAGCGGGCGAATGGTGGCAGCGCGCCCTGCCCCAGGAGCAGGTCCTCGCGGCCGAGCAGGCCGGACACCGTACGCTCGCGGCGACAGCAACACGGCAGGGGCTGATCGCCCCCGCCCAGGAGAACGGAGCGGTGTGACCGACGACATCGTCGCCTCGGTGGTGCGGCAGTGGCAGGCCGTCAACCCGGAGCTGGACACCGGACCGATGGAACTCATCGGCCGTATCAACCGCTGCGCGGCCCTGCTCCAGCAGGCGGAGGACGCCCCGCTGCGCGCCGCCGGCCTGACCCGCGCCGAGTTCGACCTGCTCGGTGCCGTACGCCGTACCGACCGCGAACTCACCCCCGGCGAGCTGGCCAGGGAGACGTTCTCATCCGGCGCCGCCGTCACGAAGCGTCTGCGGGTCCTTCAGGAGCGTGGGCTCGTCGACCGCCGCAGCGACGCCCGCGACCGCCGTGTCGCCCATGTCCGCCTCACCGAGGAGGGCCGCGACCTGGTCGACCGGCTGCTGCCCCGGCAGTTGGCGTACGAACGCATGGTGCTGTCCGGTCTCGACGAGCAGTCCCGTGCCCGGCTCAGCACCCAGCTCAGCGAGTTGCTGGTGCAGTTGGAGGGACGCATCGGCGGTGCCCGGCGCTGAACCGACGGCCGGGACTCCGCCGGGTCGGCCCGCGGCCGGGATCGGCAGCACCGCACTGCCGGGCAGCGCCGCAGGGCCGGCGGCGCCGGAAATGAATCCCGCGCGGACATCGGTACGTCGCTGCTGAGGTCCGCCGCATGAAGCGCGCTGCCATGACGACGGCGCCGGAGAGTGTCCCGGCGCGCTGACAGCTCGAGAGGTGCCAGGCCCCGGAGCAGGCCCTCAGGCGACCTGCTCCGGGCGCCTGCTCACCCGTGGACGCAGGGCCAGGATCAGCACACACACCATGGCGGCGGCCAGCGCGAACTCGTTCATCGGCCGCGCCATCCCCGGTACGTCACCAGCAGTCCGGCAGCGACGGCCGGCAGCCCGAGAACCGCGTACACGATCGTGTAGAACGTCGCGAGCACCGCCCCGCGCGACTCGGGTGCCTCGGCGGTCACCGCGGCCGTGATCTGCTGCATCCCGCCCGAGAACGCGAGACCGTGCCCGAAACCGGAGCCCGCTTCAGAGTGCGCCCAACAGGGCGGCGGACCGGCGCAGTTCCTCGGCGCGACGGATGAGTGCCGCGTCGTCGCCGCGGTCGGCGGGCGCCGATGCCATCAGGGCCAGCCGGTCCCGCCAGCTCGCCCCGGCCAGCGGAACGGCGACGGCGTTCATGCCCCGGACCGACTCCCCGCGGCTGAGGGCGTATCCGCAGGAGCGGATCTCGTCGAGCTCCGCGAGCAGTGCGGACCGCGAGGTGAGGGTGTTCGGGGTGACCTCCGGCAGCTCCTCCTGCGGGTAGAGGGCGCAGACCTGTTCCGTCGTCATCCGGGAGAGCAGCATCTTGCCGCCCGAGGTGGCGTGGGCGGGATGCGTACGGCCCGTCTCCAGCATCACCCGCACCGGGTGCGACGACTCGCGGCCGTCGGTGATGACGATCTGGTCGCCGATCAGTGCCGCACTCTGCACGGTCTCACCGGTGCGCCGTACCGCGTCGTCCAGTACCGCTCCGAGCTGTTCGCGGACGGCCGTGCCGAAGCCCGCCGGGCGGCCGAGCCGTACCAGTTCGGGACCGGCCCAATAGCCGCGGCCTGAGGAGTCCCGGATCGCGAAGCCGCGTCCCTCCAGGGTGCTGAGCACCCGGTGGGCGGTGGACCGCCCGATGGAGAGCAGCTCGGCGGCCTCGGAGACGGTCAGCGTGTCATGGGTGAGGAACAGCTGCATCAGCCGGAGCCCGGTGTCCAGCGATTCGATGGTGTAGCCCCGCGTCGGCCCCATGGTGTGTCCGTTCTTCTTCGTTTCCGATCGGCGGCGACGACCGTCGCGCCCTGTGCGATGAGGACGCGGCAGATCACCGCACCGATACCACCCGCACCGCCCGTCACTATGGCGACCTTGCCGTGCACCCGTCCTTCAGTCATGAATGTGCTCCTTTCGATCCGCTTCGATCACATGTGCCCACGTCCCTCACTGTGGTACGGAATGGATCGGTCCCGGGATCGGGTCATTCGGCTACTTCTCCATTTGCCGCACTTTTTACGTAAGAGTGCTCGAATCGGCCTTCCAAGTGCCTTTGTGATTGTCCCTCTGCGAGGTACGAGGAGTGCTCTGCCTCGCGAGTTCCCCTCACTTGTCACTCCTTGTGTACGCGCGGAGGCGGTGCGTGCAAAAACTCGTGAGTGTATTACCGCCGGAGCGCTCGCGCAGGGGGTTGGGTGAATGTGCCGAAGCACTGTTCCGATCTGACTAAGCTCACGCGCAGCGAAGTCGAGTTGATATGAATTCGAGCGCTTGTTCCCGAGTGTCCTGCAAGCGCTTATACCTCCCGAATCAACCGCCAGAGGTTTTAGATGGTTCGTGTTGAATCACCGCCGATCGAACGAGAAACCCCCGTCGTTCGCGCCATGTTGCTGCCCGTGCTCCTGATGGGCGGTGCCACCGCCGCCGCGGTGGCACTGGTCTCCGCGGCCGCGCGGATACCAGTCGTCTGGTGCGGCGCGCTCGCCACCGTCGTGGTCGCCGCGCTCACCCTTCAACTCGCCCGCCGGGCACGCGATCTGCGCACCCAGCGTGCGGTGTACGAACGGCGCTTCGTCGACCTGGAGCGGCGCATCGCCACACACGACGACGAGACCGTGCGGATCAGCAAGGAGCTCCTGCCGGCCGCCATCCACCGGCTGCGCGTGGGCAATTCACCCGAAGAGGTGCTCCGTGATGTCGTCGACGCGGACGAGCTGTACCGCGACCTGCCCGACGCCCAGCGCACCCTCGTCTACACGGTGCTGAACATCATCGACAACGAAGAGGCGATGCGTGACTCCGCGCAGCGCGCCTTCGTCAACGTCGCCCGGCGCGTCCAGGCGATCGTCCACCGCCAGGCGAGTGAACTGCGGGAGATGGAGGAGCACCACGGGCGCAACCCCGACGTCTTCGACGACCTGCTCCGCATCGATCACGGCACCGCGCTGATCGGTCGTCTCGCCGACTCCATCGCGGTACTCGGCGGCGCCCGCCCAAGTCGCCAATGGCCCAAGCCCGTACCGCTGTTCAGCGTCCTGCGCGGCGCCATGTCGCGCATCCTGGAGTACCCGCGCGTCGATCTGCACTCGATCGCCAAGGTCGCCATCATCGGCACGGCCGTCGAACCGCTCATCCATGCCTGCGCCGAACTCCTCGACAACGCCACCCGCTACTCGCCGCCGCAGACCCGGGTGCACGTCACCGCCGTCGAGGTGCAGACCGGCATCGCGATCGAGATCGAGGACGGCGGCGTCTCGCTGAGCGAGGAGGCCCGCGCGCGAGCCGAGAACATGCTCGCCAGGGCCCAGGCCGGCTCCAACATGAACGACCTCGGCGAGTCCCCGCGACTCGGCATGGCAGTCGTCGGACGCCTCTCGCGGATGTACGACCTCCAGGTCTCGCTGCGGCAGTCCGCGTACGGCGGTGTCCGCGCCGTACTCATCGTGCCCCGCGCCATGATCACCACCGGACCCGCTCCCGGCATCGCCCACGGCATCGGCGCCACATCGAGGCCCACCAGCGACATCGACCAGGAGGCGATGAAGCACGTCGTGCCGGCACGCCGCAAGCCCCGCCCCGTGGCCCAGCGCCCCGCCACCGGACCGGTCGCACCCGTCACCCGGCCGGCCATCCCCGCGGCCGCCATGGAGGATGACGTCCCCGTGGTGACCGAGTGGACCGCGGGCGGTCTCCCGCAACGCCGCAGCCGCGGCCGCGCACCCCTGGGGTCGCACAACCTCCCCGCGCAGGCCGTCGACCCCACCGCAGGACAGCGCAACGGCCACACCAGCGGCCACGGCCAGGGGAACGACAGCGGCAAGGCGCAGCCCCCCGGACTCTGGCTGGAGGCCTTCACCAACGCCGTCAACGGTGTGCCGCAGGAGCCGAAGACCGACGAAGACTCTGACGACGCCTGGGACAAGGGAGACCTGAAGTGATCCAGCAGCGGGGAAATATGGACTGGATGCTCAAGGAACTGGCAGACGACGTGCCGGACATCCACCAGATCGTGGTGCTTTCCGCCGACGGTCTGCGCATCGCCCGGCACGGCGGCGACCCCGACGTCGCCGACCGCCTCGCGGCGGCCTGCGCGGGGCTGCAGAGCCTGGCCGCCGCCGTCGCCTCCGAAATCCCTTACAGCGACGGCCTCATGCGCCTCGTCGTCATCGAAGTCACCGGCGGCTTCTTCTACTTGATGGCCGCCGGAACCGGAGCGTACCTCGCGGTCCTTGCCGGTGAGACGGTCGACGCGGGGCTCGTCGGGTCGCGGATGCGCGACATGGTCGTCAGGATCGGCGCCCATCTGACGAGCCCGCCGCGCCATGATGGGCAGGCCGGATGAATTCTCCCCGACGAGAACGCCGAAAGGCCGATCCGTCACTGAGCGACCCGGAACGGCTGTACGTGATCACCGGCGATCCCGACGGCAGCGAGCGGGCGCCGCTCGACCTGGTCACGATGGTCGTCGCGAAGGCCCAGCCGACGCCGACGGTCCAGCCCGAGCAGGCCGTGATCCTGCGGCTCTGTCAGGCGCCGTTATCCGTCGCCGAGATCTCGGCGTACCTCGGGCTGCCCTTCAGCGTGGTGACATCGCTCCTCACGGAACTCCTCGCGACCGAACTCATCGAATCGCGCGCACCCATCGTCCGCGCCACTCTCCCGGACAGGTCCCTTCTCGAAGCGGTGATGCATGGACTTCAGAAGCTCTGACACGATCACCGGCCCCCGGCGCGAGGACGTCCTTCCCACCACGGCGACAGCCGCGGTGAAGGTTGTGATCGTCGGAGGGTTCGGGGTCGGCAAGACGACCATGGTCGGATCCGTCAGCGAGATCCGGCCGCTGACCACCGAAGAGACCATGACCCAGGCCGGAGTCGGCGTGGACGACAACTTCGGGGTGGAGAGCAAGACCGCCACCACCGTCGCCATGGACTTCGGCCGGATCTCCATCAGCGAGGAACTGATCCTCTATCTGTTCGGCACCCCGGGCCAGGAGCGGTTCTGGTTCCTGTGGAACGGCCTGTTCGAAGGTGCCCTCGGCGCGGTGGTCCTCATCGACACCCGCCGCCTCGAAGTCAGCTTCGACGTCATCGGGCGGCTGGAGGAGCGCGGCGTGCCGTTCGTCGTCGCCGTCAACACCTTCCCCGACGCCCCGAAACACCCCGTCGAGGCGCTGCGTGCCGCTCTGGACCTCCCCGAGGAGGTCCCGGTGATCGACTGCGACGCCCGGCTGCGTGCCTCCAGCCGCGACGTACTGATGACGCTGATGCGCTATCTGCACAGTCTGGCCCTCCCGCTCGCCTGACAGCAGTACACACACCCCCCGCGCGTCCCATCCGTCTGGTCCTTGGAATCCTGATCCCTGGAGCGATCGTGACAACCCCCTTCCATTACGAGCCCGGAGCGGCTCAGGGGCCGTTTCCGCCCCCCGAGTGCCCGGCCCACGGCCTCGGTGTCGGCCCCGGCGGACTGCGCCGGCTCTACGGCCCGGAGGCCGAGCGGGACCCCCACGGGCTGTACGACAAACTGCGCGCCGAACACGGCAGCGTGGCCCCCGTACTGCTGCACGGAGACGTACCGGTCTGGCTGGTCCTCGGGCACAGCGAGAACCTGCACATGACCCGTACCCCCTCGCAGTTCTCCCGCGACTCCCGGCGATGGCGGGCCCTGCAGGACGGCACGGTCGCTCCGGACCACCCACTGGCCCCGATCTTCACCTGGCAGCCGGTCTGTGTCTTCGCCGACGGCGCCACCCATGAACGCCAGCGCGGCGCGGTCACCGACAGCATGGGCCGCATCGACACCCGCGGGGTGCGCCGCCACGTCAACCGCTACAGCAACCGGCTCGTCAACGACTTCTGCCAGGAAGGCCGCGTCGACCTGGTCAGCCAGTTCGCCGAGCGGCTGCCGATGATGGTGATGTGCGCGATCCTCGGCATGCCCGAGGAGTACAACGACCGGATGGTCCAGGCCGCCCGCGACATGACCCGCGGTACGGCGACCGCGGTCGCGAGCAACGCCTACGTCCTCGAGGCACTGACCCGGCTCGTCCAGCGCCGCCGGCGCGAACCCGCCGACGACTTCGCCACCTGGCTCGTCGAGCATCCGGCAGGAATGAACGACCAGGAGGTCAGCGAGCATCTGCGGCTGATCCTCATCGCCTCCTACGAGGCGACCGCCAACCTGATCGCCAACGTCCTGCGCGTGGTGCTCACCGATCCCCGCTTCCGGGCCAGGCTCAGCGGCGGTCATATGACGGTGCCCGAAGCGGTCGAACAGACCCTGTGGGACGAACCGCCGTTCACTGCGGTCTTCGGCCGCTGGGCGGTCGGCGACACCGAACTGGGCGGTAAGCAGATCAAGGCGGGCGACGCCCTGATCGTCGGCATCGCACCGGCCAACACCGATCCGCTGGTGCGGCCCGACCTCAACGCCGACATGGAAGGCAACCGCGCCCACCTCGCGTTCAGCGGCGGCCCCCATGAATGCCCGGGGCAGGACATCGGACGCGCCATCGCGGACGTCGGTGTCGACGCCGTGCTCATGCGGCTGCCCGACCTCGAACTCGCCGTCGACGAGAGCGAGCTGAGCTGGATCGGGAACATCATGGGCCGGCACCTGGTGGAGCTTCCGGCGGACTTCGCCGCGCGTGAGCCGCAGGACGACAAGGAACCGCCGTCCATGGGGAGGCCGAACCTGCCGCGCCAGGACTGGGAGGTGCAGCCCACGGTCCGGCACGCCGCCCCCACACCCGGACGCACTCCCGGCGCGGCACCGGCGCCTGCCTCGATGGGTGCGTCTGGTGCGTCTGGTGCGTCTGGTGTGACGTCCACTGCGACGGTGACCGGCGAGTCCGGTGGCACGTCCGCCGGGCGGTCCGCCGCGGGCCGGATCCCGCAGCAGCGCAGGCAAGCCGCACCCGCGAGGCTGTGGCGGGTCGTTTCGCGCTGGTGGAGCGGCAACTGAACCGGTGGGAGCCGAGACGAATCACCGGCCCGGTGGCGCGGACCCGCAGGTCCGCGGCCTCCGGGCCGGGTGCTGTCGGCGCCGGTGGAGAGCTGCCGTCCGGAGTCGCCCGGGCCCCGGCCGGGCCCGCCCACGTACCATGCGGAAGCGTGAAGCTGACAATTCTGGGCGGCGGCGGATTCCGGGTTCCACTTGTGTACGGGGCGCTGCTCGCCGATCACGCCGAGGGCCGCGTGACCGCGGTCACCCTCTACGACACCGACGCCGGCCGGCTCACCGCCATCGCCCGGGTGCTCGGCGAACAGGCCGCGAACGTCCCGGACGCGCCCGCCGTCACCGCCACCACCCAGCTCGACGAAGCGCTGAGCGGCGCCGACTTCGTCTTCTCGGCGATCCGCGTCGGCGGCCTCGAAGGACGGGCCGCCGACGAACGGGTCGCCCTCGACGAAGGCGTACTCGGCCAGGAGACGGTCGGGGCGGGCGGCATCGCGTACGGGCTGCGCACCGTGCCCGTCGCCGTCGACCTCGCGCAACGCATCGCGCGGCTCGCCCCGAACGCCTGGGTCATCAACTTCACCAACCCGGCCGGTCTGGTCACCGAGGCCATGTCCCGTCACCTGGGCGACCGGGTCATCGGCATCTGCGACTCCCCGGTCGGCCTCGGCCGCCGAATCGCCCGGGTGCTCGGCGCCGACCCCGACCGATCCCGGATCGACTACGTCGGCCTCAACCATCTCGGCTGGGTCCGCGCACTGCACGTCGACGGCCGCGACGAACTCCCGCGGCTGCTGGCGGACCCGGAGCTTCTCGGTTCCTTCGAGGAGGGCAGACTCTTCGGCGCCGACTGGCTGCAGTCGCTGGGCGCCATCCCCAACGAGTACCTGCACTACTACTACTTCAACCGGGAAGCCGTCCGCGCCTACCAGGAGGCCGAGCAGACCCGGGGCGCCTTTCTCCGTGAGCAGCAGGAGGGCTTCTACGCCCGGGTGAAGGACCCGGCCGCCCCCGCACTGCCGGCCTGGGACCGCACCCGCGCCGAACGCGAAGCCACCTATATGTCGGAGAACCGCGAGGTCGCCGGCGTCGGCGAGCGGGACGAGAGCGATCTGGAGTCCGGCGGCTACGAGAAGGTGGCCCTCGCCCTCATGCGGGCCGTCGCCCGCAACGAACGGACCTCGCTCATCCTCAACGTCCGCAACCGCATGACGCTTTCCGTACTCGACGCGGACGCCGTCATCGAGGTGCCGTGCCTGGTCGACGCGAACGGCGCCCGTCCCGTCGCCGTCGACCCGCTTCCGTATCATGCCGTCGGGCTGGTCACCGCGGTCAAGGCCGTCGAGCGGGCGGTACTGCATGCGGCGGAAAGCGGCTCACGCGCCGCCGCCGTGAAGGCCTTCGCGCTGCACCCGCTGGTCGACTCGGTGACCGTGGCCGGACGACTCCTCGACGGGTACACGAAAGCCCATCCCGGGCTCGCCTATCTGAACCGGCCCTAGGAGGGTGCCGAAGCGGCCGCGAACTCCGTCTGGGATGAGCGGAGTTCGCTGCTGACCAGGAGATGGAGCTGGGCTTCCAGCCACGCGTCGGAGCGGGCGGTGAGGCCCTCCTCGTTCGGCGCGGCCCCGTCGTCCTGAGCGTCGAGGAAGGCGCGCAGCAGGGTCGCGGCACGGGTCAGGCCGGTGCGTGACAGCGCGGTCGCCGCCTCGTCGATACGCGAACGGGCGGGGCTGTTCAGATGGCGCAGTCCGCTGTGCGACACCGCCGACATGGCGGATATCGCCTCGTCCAGCACCGCCGTCAGCAGATCGATCGGACGGTGAGCCGCCGCTGCCAACGCCGTGGAACCGTCACCG
Source organism: Streptomyces sp. NPDC088246 (assembly GCF_044741025.1). NCBI lineage: Bacteria > Bacillati > Actinomycetota > Actinomycetes > Kitasatosporales > Streptomycetaceae > Streptomyces > Streptomyces sp. NPDC088246. The sequence goes on along the minus strand of NZ_JBIURV010000009.1, from coordinate 160,369 downwards.
GGCGCGAGATCGGGCACGACCACTCCGGCCGGGGTGAGCACCGCGATCGGATCGATCCGGATTCCACCACCGGAGCGGTGCACCGAACCACTGACGTGCGTGGCGCCACCCTCCAGCGCGTCGGCCAGGGCGTCCAACGCACCGGGGCACTCCGGCCGGTAGCCCGACGTCACCAGCGCGGGGGTCCCCGAGGCATCGCGCACGACGGCTTCGAGGCGCTGCTCGGCTGGGTCGTAACCGACGCTCTCCACCTGTGCCAGGGCGACGACATGGACCGCCTCCGCCTCGATCCGCGGCCGGATCAGCCGGGGCGGCCTGCCCTCCCAGCCCGCCGTCAGCGCGGACAGATCCCGCACGAGCAACGGCTCCGGAAGCTCCGTCCAGGCGGCGCCGACGGGCGTGATGGTCGTCGTGCCCAGCCGGCCCCGGGCGATCGTCAGTGCGCGGCTCGGCGTGCGCCGCACGCTCTCGCTGACCAGGCTTCCGGCGGCCAGTGAGCTCAGCGGCGTGGCGAGGACGCGGCGGGTGGACAGCAGATGGCCGGTGAGCTCCTTGCCCTCGGCAGCCGTCCAGGTCTTTCGCAGGACGAGGACGGTGCCCGCCCCGGGATGAGCGAAATACACCTCGCAGATCAGGGACTGCGGTGTGCCGTGGACACGGCAGCCGAGCGAGGTGAGCCGGACCCGGCGCAGCGGGGTGTCCCCCGCCTCGCGGGTGCCCAGTACGCCGGGGAGCGCGGCGGCCCGCCTGCGGGCGTACAACTCGGTGAGCAGGGCGGCGACCAGCTCCGGGCGGTAGTGGGCGTTGCGGTCGGCGTAGGCCGTGAGCTGGTCCGTCAACTCGGCGAGCGCACCCGCGGGCCAGTGCAGTGACTCGGCGGTCAGCCCGGCACCGGCCCGTGCCAGGGCTCCGCCGTGGACCGGTCCGACATGGGCCACGCCCTCCGCCAGCAGCTCACCCGCCAGCTCGACGGCCGCGTCGAGCGCGGGCCCGGCCGTGGGCGGGGCGGTGGCGCGTCCGCCGACCTGGACGGGGACGGACCGCTCGTCGGTCCCCGCCGCGTCGGCGGCCCGGAACGCCCATACCGCGAGCGCCACCATCTCGCCGCGCAGCACGGCTGCCGCATCCGTCAGCGCGTACGCGATCTCGCCGGGGACCGGGAACCGCACCGTGCAGGTGGGGAGTTCGACCCGGGGCTCGGGATGGTCCGGGGACGGGCGGTGCACAACGGCGGCGTAACCCCGCTCGAAGGCGCGGCGGGCCGCGGCGAGCGGACGGGCGCCGACGGCTTCGGTCAAGGCCGTGTCGTCGGTGCTGCCGGGGGACCAGTCGGTCACGGGGCCGGGGGCGTTGTCCGTCCCGGCCTCGGCCCCGCGCTGATAGGCCAGCACCAGAGCGATGAGGTGGCGGCACACCCCTGGTGCGGCGCAGCTGCAGTCGCCGTCGTCCAGACCCGTGCCGGGCGGCAGCGCCGTGGTGGTGCCGTCGTCGAAGCGGGCTCGCACCGTGGTGTCCGGGTCGGTCGTGAGAGCGGGCACCGTGCCCGCGTCCAGCTCCTTCGTGGCCCGTTTGACCAGGCCGCGGTTGACCAGTGCCGCGAGCGTGTCCGCAGTGAGGGCGAGCAGATCGGGGCGTGCGGCGACGGCGCCGCTCGTGGTGTCGGTCATCGGCCCAGCCTCTCCGCGACGAACTCGGCGAGGCGGCCCGGCGTCATCGCCCCGATGTGTGCCCCGGCCGCGGCGAGCCGTCCGGCCAGCTCACGGTCGTACTCGGGGCTGGCGTCCTCGTCGAGTGCGGCCAGCCCCAGCACGGTGCTGCCCTGCTCCACCAGCGCCCGCACCGTGCGCAGCAGCCGGTAGGGGTCGCCGCCCTCGTAGAAGTCGGTGATCAGTGCGACGATCGTGCGCCGCGGATTCTCCACCAGACCCGCGCCGTACTCCACGGCCCGCGCGATGTCGGTGCCGCCGCCCAGCTGGACCCGCATCAGCAGCTCCACCGGGTCGGTCACATCGGAGGTCAGGTCCACCACCTGGGTGTCGAAGGCGACGAGGTGCGTCTTGAGGCCGGGCAGGCCCCACAGACACGCGGCGGTCACCGCCGAGTGGATCACCGATCCGGCCATCGAGCCCGACTGGTCGACCAGCAGGATCAGTTGCCACTGCGTCACATGGCGTTGGGTGCGGGAGTGGAAGTGGGCGCGCTCGATCAGAAGACGCCGCTCGGCCGGCTGGTAGTGGGCGAGGTTGGCCCGTACGGTCTGCCGGAAGTCGAAGTCCCTCGCCAGCGGCACCCGGCTGGGTCTACGGGAGCGGGTGCCGTGGAACGCCCGCCGGATCTCCGGCCGGAGCTTGGCCAGGAGCTGCTTCACCACCGACTCGACGATGCGCCGGGCCAGTCGTAGCACCTGCGGGTTCATCAGATGCTTGGTGCGCAGCACGGCCCGCAGCAGGGTGGGGCTCGGCTCGACCCGCTCCAGCACCGCGGGGTCGGTGACGATCTCCTGGATGCCGTACCGTTCGACGGCGTCCCGCTCCAGGCGCTCGATGGTCTCCTTCGGGAAGAGCCGGTGGATGTCGTCGAGCCAGTCGACCGCGGTCACGGCGGACGGGCCGTCACCTCCCTGGCGGGGGGTGGTGCCGGAGCGGCGCACACCGCGTCCGGCGAGGTCGGGGTCGCGGCCGTAGAGCCAGTCGAGTGCGGCATCCCGGCCGGCGTTGTCCGGCCCCAGCGGTCCGGTGTGCCGTTCGGCGGCGGAACCGAGGACCAGCCGCCAGCGTTCCAGTCCGGCGTCGGGAGCCGTGTCGGCTCCTTCCCCGGGCGAGGGTGCCCGGCCGGGTACGTGTTCGGGCGTGGTCATGGGGTGGCTCCCAGTTCATAGCGGGCCAGCAGTCGGGACACGGACTCCTCCAGGGAGCGGGCCCGGGCGATCAGCAGCGGGTCCTCGGTGGTCCGCAGCAGGGAACGCGACGAGCCGCGCACCCCGCGACGTTCCAACAGACGAGCGGCGATCCGGTCGCGTTCGCGTGGCGGGAAGAATGCGAAGGCCTGACGCAGAGCGGGCAGACCCGACAGGAATTCGTTGTCGGGCAGCGCGCAGACCAGGCTGTCCAGGACATCGATCAGCGACTCCGTGCCACCGCCGCGCTCGTCCCCGTCCTCGTTCCGCACCGCGCCCGTCACCTCGTCGCGGGCGAGCGCGAACAGTCCGGCCAGCCAGTCGCCGAGCGCATCAGTACCGGCCGTCACGATCGTACGTACCGTCTCGGCCGGGTCCCCGGAGGTGTCCGGGGCCTGCGCCAGGGCCCGGTGCAGTCCGAACGCGGCCCCGCGCAGATCGATCGGTGCCCCCGGATCGCCACTGATCCGCCACGCGATCGCGGCCGCCGTCTCCCACGGGACGGAGAGCAACTCCGGCGCGTGCAGCAGGGCGTCGCGCACCGCGACCACGGCCCGCAGACGAGGGAAATCCACCCCCGACGCACCGCGCGCCCCTTCCAGAAGCCACAGCAGCCGACCCGTCGCCCCGTCGATCACAGCGGCGAGCAGCGGACCGTGCGCCACCCCGAACACCCGGTCGTGCCGCCACAGTCCCAGGGCCGTGGAGAGTATGTCTCCGAGCGATCCGGCGTCCTTCAACTCGCCTACGCCGGAGGCCAGGTCACCGAGCAACTGCCCGGAGAGCCCGTCCATCCCGCACAGCACGGCGTCGAACAGCGCCCGGGCCAGGTCATCGGCCTCGGCCGCGGCGTCCCGCGTGCGCTCGGTGAGTGTGGCCGCCGCCGCCTCCGACAGCGTCGCGCCGTACGCCCCCGCCTCCACCAGCGCGGCCTCGCGTCCCGAGACCGACCGCGCCTCCCAGCGTTCGGTGAAGACCGGGTCGATTCCGTGCTCGGGACCGGCCGTCCGCCCGTGACCGGGAATCCCCAGCACCCGCAGCCGGTGCAACACCCGGCTGCGCTCCAGATCGGTGGCGTCCATGAGATCGAGGCGGTACGAGGCCTCGGGACCGCCGTCGAGCGCCAGTCCGGCCAGCTGCGCCGCCACATCGTGAACCAGTGGCGGCGCCGGAGTGCGGGGATGGAGTTGCCCGGTACGGTCGCCGCTGCAGGCCGCCACCATCTCCACGACCGCAGGATGGGCCCCCGTCGTCAGCGGGCCCCGGCTCGTCCACGGGAGCGCGCGGTCCAGGTCGTCCGTGATCAGGGCGCCCGCGAGACCGTCCAGCACATCGATCCTGGCGGGGCGCGGATGGCCGCGCAGCGCCGTGAGCCCCTGGGCCAGACTCCGCGCGGCGATCAGATCGGCGGTGGAGACCGGGAATCTGCGTGCCCGCAGCCGCTCGACGACCACACGCAGCAAGCCGTCCGCCGCGGCTTCGGGGCCCGCCTCCCACACCTGCTGGTAGTAGCCGGGAGACGGCATCCCCGACTGGTACCCGGCAAAGGCGTCCAACTGCCGGAAGGAGTACGGCACGAGGAAACTCCCGGCCATGGCCCCGTCCGGCGGGGCGGGCACCACCGGCCACCCGTCCGCGCCCCGCTCCCAGCCGTCGCCGCCGGCAGCGCTCTCCCCGCCGGATCCGGTGAGCGCTTGGAGCGCGGGCTGGTGGAAGCCGCCGGTCACCACCAGCACCGGCCGGTCCCCGGCCCTGGCGACCGCCGCCCGGACCCACGCCGCCATGTACGTTTCGCGCGCCCGGTCGCCGGCATCGGCTTCCGCGTCCCCGCGCACCAGCGCGAAGTACGCGTCGAGCCGTTCGGCGAGACCGCCGTCGGGCTCGACCTCGAACAGGCGGTCCCACAAGGCGTCCGAGGAGTCCACCGCGAATTGCCGGCACAGCCGCTTCGTCGCCTCCGCGTAGCGGACCTCCGCATCGGCATAGCGGTTGGTGCGCTCGGCGAACGCCGGGTGCCAGGCCGGCAGATCGATGAAACGGACCTGCGCCCCGGCCGCCCGCCCCGCCCGCAGCGCGACCCACTCGGGCGAGTAGTCGCAGAGCGGCGCCCAGGACGTCGCGGACCGCTGCCCGTCGCGGTAGTGGCTGAACACCGCGACCGGCAGCTCATGCCCGAGCAGCAGCTCGTCCAGCCGTCCGTTCATCTCGGCGGGACCCTCGATCAGCACCTGGGCGGGCCGAAGCTCCTCGATGGTCCGCTCGACGAGCCGTGCGCAGGCGGGGGAGTGGTGACGAACCCCCAGGAACACCGCGGACATCAGCCGGCCAGCAGATGGCGTGCGTCGTACAGGGCCTGCCACGCCGGGCTGCGACGGCGCGGCACCTGCTGCTCCAGATAGCGGCGCAGCCGGGCCAGGTCCTCCGGGCTGTCCTTGGCCGCCGTCCCCGCCAGACACGCCACCACGTCGGCGGCACTGCCCGGCTCGCCGCGCAGGAACCAGCCGCGTACGCCCACGGCATGGGCGACCGAGACGGCCTCCGCGGTACTCATCACCGCCGAAGGACGGTCCGAGCCCCCACCGGGTCCGCCCTTCCCGCCGGCCCCCGCACGCAGCTCCCGGAACGTACCGACCAGGACCTCCAGCACATCCCGGTCCGGCGGCGGCTCCACTCCCGAACGCCGCAGAAGAGTGGTCACCTCCGCCTCGACGAGCGCCAGTTCGGTGTCCAGGTCGGGGATCGGGAACACTGTCTCGAAGTTGAACCGCCGCTTGAGCGCCGCGCTCATCTCATTGACGCCCCGGTCCCGGGTGTTGGCCGTCGCGATGACATTGAAGCCCTGCCGGGCGAAGACCATGCCGTCCGGCCCTGTCAGCTCAGGGATCGCCACCACCCGCTCGGAGAGCAGCGACAACAGCGAGTCCTGCACCTCCAGCGGACAGCGGGTGATCTCCTCGAACCGCACCAGCCTGCCCTCCGCCATGCCACGCAGCATCGGAGCCGGGACCAGTGAGCGGGTGGAGGGCCCTTCGGCGACCAGCAGTGCGTAATTCCAGCCGTACTTGATCTGGTCCTCGGTGGTGGCCGCGCCACCCTGCACCGTCAGGGTCGAGTCCCCGCTGACCGCGGCCGCGATCAGTTCGGACAGCAGCGACTTGGCGGTGCCCGGCTCACCGACCAGCATCAGCCCACGGCTTGTCGCCAGTGTCACCAGTGCCCGGTCCACCAATGAGGGATTGCCGACGAACTTCCGGCTGATACCCGCGTCCGCGTCACCGATGACGAAGCGGCGCGCAGCGCGCAGGCTCAACTCCCAGCCCGGCGGCCGCGGATCACGGTCGCCGGCCCGCAGCGCGGCCAGCTCCTCGGCATACCGCACCTCTGCCGGCGGCCGCTGTACCGGAGCCGGACCGCCGTCCGGTGCCTCGACGCGCGTCTCGTTCACGGTCATGATGCGACGCCCTCGGTGAGTTCCGTCAGGTCGCCGAGGAGCTCGGACACGGTCACCGCGTCCAGGCCGGCGAAGCGGTGCGGGTGGCTGCGACTGTCCCAGTGATCACTGGGCTGGCCGTCGAGCCAGACCGTTTCGAGGATCTGGTCGGGGAACATGTCGACCACCCCGACCGCGATGCCCTCGTACAGCGCGATCACCAGATAGCAGTCGTCGGCCAGCCGCTTGGAGATCCAGCGCTCCACTCCGGCGTCCTGCGGCGCCCCGCGCTCCCAGCCGCGCCGCTCCAGCCCCAGGACCTTCCCGGTCGGCACCTTGAGCCCCTCGAACCTGGTGAGCCGGTAACCCGACCTCTCCTCCTCGGACAGCTCGAACACGGTGCGTCCGAGCTGCGCGAACGGCTGAAGGATCTCGTAGTCGGCGAACACCTCGGACCAGGTGGTCAGTTCCTCCCCGAGATGCAGCGGGTGCGCGAGCCGCACGGTCGCGTCGTCGGCCAGGGCGAAGACATCGTCCTCCGCGTCGGCGAACGTACGGTCCTCCGCGACCCGGAACGCCGTGCGCACGCCGTCGTCCGTCCCGCTCAGCCACACCAGTCGGCGTACCAGATGCCACAGCAGCGGATGACCGACGAACAGCTCCTGGAACTCCTGGGCCGTCCAGGAACGCCCGGTCACCATCGCGGCCTCGAGTCGGCGCACCTGGTCCGAGGCGATCGTCCGGACATCCTTCTTGAGCGCCATGAACCGCTTGCGCTCCGCCGGGGCGAGCTCCGCGTCGTCCCGGGCGCCGGGCTGCGGCAGATCCTTGCGGCGCTTGCCGCCGCCGTCCAGCACATAGGGCCGCAACTGCTCGTCGAAGCCGACCGTGAACGAACGGGTGCCGTAGTCGATGACCGTCGAACCGTCCGCGTCCAGACCGAAGTCCGGCACCAGACGGTCGGAGAGCTGTTCCCCGGTCAGCCCGAGCCCTGCGGCGACCTCGGCGATCTTCTCCTGGGCGCGTGCCTTCAGCGCCTTGAACTTCACCCGCTGCGAGATGCCGTGCAGATGCAGGAGCGCAACGTCGGTGCCGATGGACGCCAGCACATCGAGGCCCTCCACCGCCCGGTGGTGCGCGCCCTCACCGGGCCAGGACCGGATGACCGGTGTGAGCCGGCGGACCGTCTCGTCGTTGCCCAGCAGTCCCAGCGCGTGCAGCGCCCACGACTCCTTCGCGGGCAGATTGGCCAGCTGCCACTGCTCGAAGAGGGCCCATGCGAACTCGGCGAGTGAAGGGGCATCGGCCGTCTCGACGAGCGAAGCGACCCCCGGGTACACCTCGCCGGGCTTCGACAGCGCCAGCATCGTCAGGGCGTGGCGCACCGACTGCACCGGCAACGCACCGCCGGAGCGGACCGTGATCTGGGGCAGCAGCGAGGGCTCAGCCCAGCCCGGCAGCACAGGCATCTTGGCGGGCAGCGCCCGCTCCAGCGGGTCCGCGACCAGCAGCGCCTCCACCGCGGCAACCGTCTGCGTGCCGTACGCCCGGGCGGCATCGCGCACCACGGTGTCGCCGTGCACTGTGGCGATCAGCGTCAGTGCCTGTTCGGCGGCGCGCCGTGCGGCGCCCGCCTTGCCCACGGCGTCCGGCACCAGGAGCGGGGCGGCCGCGACGCCGTGCCGGGTGAACCAGGAACGTGCGGTCGCCGCAGTGGACTTGAGCCGTGCCGCCCAGTCCGCCATGTGCCGGGCGACCTGCGCATCGACGAACGGGAGCAGCAGCGGGGCGAGCACACCGGGCTGCCGGGGCACGGCGCGCAGCAGCAGTGGCAGCGTCGCGAGGCCGAAGCGGGCGGCGATCGGCTTGAAGGTGTCCTCGCCGTCCCACAGGTCGGTCGGATCCCAGGTGGCGAGCAGCGGGGCCACCAGTTCCTCGGGCCCGTGCACGAAGACCCAGGCCGGCCGTAGACCGCCCGCAGCCAGGTCGTGATGCAGGGTGGCGGTGTCCTTCTCCCAGTCGCCGTCGCTGTGCCGGGCCGTGTACCAGGAGGAGCTGGCCGCCCATGCCGCCTGCTCCCCGGGCAGCCACTCCAGCGAGGGCTCGGACACCGCGGTCAGTCCCGTCACCACCGCGACCTTGGCAGGGGTGCGGGGCCGGGACCACGGCGGCGTCGTCAGCACGGTGGGCAGGGCGTCCACGAGTGCGTCGGCGATCAGGTCCGCAGGGTTGAGCAGCGGCTCGACGATCTCCACGACCTCGGCGTCCAGCTCCCCGAGTGCGAGTGCGAGCGAGAGCAGTTCGTGGTGGGCGCCGATATGACCGCGCAGCAGTTGAAGCGTCCGGCTGGACGAAGCGGCCGAGCTGCCGCGAACCTCGGCGGCCAGCAGCCGCACCGCGCGCACCGGATAGCGGCGCATGGCATCGAGGAGAGCGGGGCGGACGTGCTTCGAGTCCGCGTGGGCGAGCAGAGCGAGGAAGGCCTCGTCGGTGGGGAGTTCGGCCAGGGAGTTGGCGGTGAGCTTCACGCCGTCGGAGTAGTAGTGGTTGCCGTTGAGGGAGTCGGCCAGCAGTGGCGCGATCGCCGGTCCGATGCCCTCGGCGACCGTCGCGATGAATGCGACGCCGTCGGTGAAGACCGGCCGGTAGGGGAGCCGCGTCATCTGGTCGGCCGAGTTCAGTGAGCTGAACACCATGGTGCGCAGGGTGCGGTCCTGCTCCGCGCTCACTTCGGGATCCGCGCAGAGCTCGTCGACCCAGTCGGTCTCACTCGGCACCAGATAGGAGACGATGATCTTGCGCAGGGCGTCGGTGCGGCACTTGGCCAGCACCTCGACCGTCGCCCGGTAGGTCTCCTCGTCGGCCACGGCGAGCAGCGCACGGACCCGGTCCATCGGCAATCGGCGATCCCTCGCCCAGTACGCGTGGCGCGGGCCTGCGAGCGCCTGCAGCCGGGGCTCGCCCCGCCGGTGCCCGCTCCGGTGCCAGTCGGCGTCGACCGAGAACAGCTCGACCGCGGCCCGTGCGGCGAACGGCAGACCGTAGTGTTCGGACCAGTGGTCCGCCCACGCGGAGTCGGGCACGGGAAGCTGGACGACCGAGGCCAGTACGGCCGCTCCGACCGGCGAGGGGCTTCCGGCGGCATGCGACCGCAGATGGTCGGCCAGCCCGGCATCCGAACGCGGCGCGTCGACGAACTCCTTGATCCAGGACGCCTCTTCGACGATCCGGGTCCCGACCTTGTCGAGCGTCTCCTTCCGCGCCTTGCCGGGCACCCGGTGCACGCCACCGCGCCGGGGATGGAGCGTCCGCCGCCAGTTGGCGGGAAGAACGAAGGTGTCCTCGTCGGGCAGAGCAGGAGCTTCCGCTCCGGGAAGCGCAGGAGTGTCCGCTCCGGGAACCGCGCCCGGCGCGGTCGCAGTCGCCGCGGCAGCCCCTGTTGTCGTTGCGGCGCCCGCAGTCGACGCCCCCACCTCGCGGTACCCCTTCTTCTCCTTCTCCGCGATCGTCTTGCGGACCTGCGCCGACGCGGCCTCGGCCGACGCGTACTCCTTCGTCTGCGTACGCCCGTCGCTCCCGCATCGCCCGTAGCGCACCGTCACCACGGCACCCTCGGCCTCGGTCTCCCAGAACTTCGAGGCACTGCCCTCGACGTACTCCCAGCGGCGCACAGTCCCGCCCCCTTCACACCCGGACAGCCCGCCTGCCGCGGGCTTTTCGATCAGTGGTGCCACAGTAGAACGGACCACTGACAACGCAGCGTGACCGAGGTGTCCGGTGAGTGAAGCAGCAGGTCAACCGCTGTGTGAGAGCTCTTCCCTGTGTACGGAGCGAGCCATGGCAGTCCCGGGACCGACCGCTCCACCTCGTCGACCACCGCACTCCCGAGCCGTTCCAGCTCATTGCCGGGTGAGCCCGCCGGATGCGGCGTCAGGAAGGCGCCCGGCAGATCGAGAAGCCGGCTGTCGGGCCGCAGGGGTTCCGGATCGGTGACGTCGAGTACGGCGCTGATCCGGCCGGCCGCCACCTCGTCCGTCAGCGCCGCAGTGCCGACCAGCGTCCCACCAGGGACGGACCGGCTGACGGCCCGCCTCGCGGCGGCCGGAGACGGTCACATCGGGGTGCTCCACGTGCGCCTGGACAGCCCGGCCGGCCCGCTCGTGGGTGTGCTGCCGGTGAGGTCCACCGGCGGTTTTGATACCTGGCAGGAGCAGTCGGTGAAGCTGCTGCGCACCGTCACCGGCACGCACGACGTCCATCTCGTCGCGGCGGGCACCTCGAAGGTCGCCGCTGTCGACTGGCTGACGTTCCGTAAGTGAGCGAGCGGAGGGGGCGGGGTTCCTGAGGGAACCCCGTTCCCTCCCGCTGCGTCAGGGAGCGGAGACGGCGCGTGCCCCGCCGGACGGTGCCCACGACGGCGTCACACCGGTGAGCTGGCACACCATCAGAAAGAGCGGGATGGGCGGGGTGTACGGCGTGCGGTTGTCGGGCTGGTGGATCAGCCGGGGCCGTACTGCCGGAACACGGGCCCCTTTCGCATAGGCGGCCTGCGCGGGCCAGTCCAGATCGAGGTCGGAGCCCGCAGGCACGATCCACCACCAGCGGTCGGCGTCCGCGAAGACGCAACCGGTGCGTGGCAGATGAGACATGAGCCGGAAGCCGTACCGGGACGGCACCCCCACCGCGTCGCAGCCCAGGCTCGCCGACAGCGCGGGGGGCAGTGACAACTGCACTGTGCCCATGGCGACGGCTCGCTGGGGCTCACGGGAGCGGCGTGCTCCGAGCAGGTGGGACATTGCGTTCTTCAACATGACCGCTCCGAGCCGTGCGGCAGTTCTGCCCAGACGATGCGGCCCGAGCCGTTGCCCGCGTCGCGGGAACCCCAGGAGCTGCTCATCGCGTCGACGAGCAGCAAGCCGCGTCCGTGCTCGTCGTCGGCGGTGCGGCACAGCTGCGGCCCGCCGGGCTGATGTCCTTGGTCCTGTACGGCTATGCGAAGCCGTCTGTCGAGGTAGTGCAGCTCGCACACGACGCGAGCGCTCTCGGTGTGCACCACCGCGTTGGTGACCAGTTCCGAGACGATCAGGATCGCCGCCTCGTGCGTGTCCTCGTCCAGCCGCCACTCGCCGAGCCGAGCCCTCGTCAGCCGCCGTGCACCGGCTACCGACTCGGGGTGCGCGGGCAGCGCGAAGCAGTACCGGAGCGCTTCCGTCCCGGGTCTGAGATCCATGAGCCGGGGGATAAGCGCGCTGCCAGGTGCCACAACCGATTCCTCACAGTGGGGGCTGCGTCACACTCCGCGGTCCCACGCAAATGAGGGCGGCCGTGACTACGTGAACTGGTTCACTCACCAACTCTCCCCCTGTCGAGAACACTTGGCAAGGGGCACTCTGAAAATTTCAGAGTGGTTCTGTCTTGGACGGCCTGCGCATGGCAGACTGCTGGCAAACAGCGCATCGGGAGGTCTGAAGTGAGCGAACCGCGGTCCGCCCCGACCGTGGGTCAGGTCGTTCTCGGCAAACGCCTGCAGGATCTGCGGGAGCGTGTCGGCCTGAGCCGTGACCAGGCTGCCAAGGTGCTGCGGGTCGCACCTGCGACGATACGCAGGATGGAGACCGCCGAGGTCGCTCTCAAGATCCCCTACGTCCAGCTGCTGCTGAAGGCGTACGGGATCGCCGACGACGAGGCCGACGCCTTCGTGGAGCTCGCCGAGGAAGCCAATAAACCTGGCTGGTGGCAGCGCTTCCACGATGTGCTGCCCGATTGGTTCAGCATGTACGTCAGCCTGGAGGGCGCCGCGAGCCTCCTGCGCATGTACGAGCCGCACTTCGTCCCCGGACTGCTGCAGACCGAGGACTACGCGCGCTCGGTGATGCGCACCGGAGCCGTCGGCCAGACCAGGCCCGAGGACATCGAACGCCATGTGGCGCTGCGGATGGAGCGTCAGTCCCTGCTGACCAGGCCGGACTCCCCGAAGCTGTGGGTGGTGATGGACGAGACGGTGCTGCGCCGTCCCGTCGGCAGCGTCGACGCCATGCGCGGACAGATCGACCGGCTGCTCGAAGCGACCGAGATGCCGCATGTGACGCTGCAGATTGCGGAATTCTCGACCGGTCACCATCCGGGCACCTACGGCCCCTTCGTCCTCTTCCGCTTCGGCGTCCCTGAACTCCCCGACATGGTTTACAGCGAGTACCTGACCGGAGCCGTCTACTTCGACGCGCGCCCCGAGGTGGCCTCCTACCTCGAAGTCATGGACCGCATGGCGGCTCAGGCCGCAACTGCACAACGCACGAAGGAAATCCTCCGGGACTTCCGCAAGGAGCTGTGATGGAACCCATATACAACGGCATGCCGGCCGCCGAACTCGGCTCCGAGGGCTGGTACAAGCCGTGGAGCGGTGGGAACGGAGGCAATTGCGTCGAAGCCATGAAGCTGTCGGACGGCAGAGTCGCCATGCGCCAGTCCGCCGATCCCGACGGCCCCGCCCTGATCTACTCCCACCGTGAGATCGCCGCCTTCATCCAGGGGGCCAAGTCCGGCCAGGCGGACTTCCTTCTCACCTGAATCCGCAGTACCGGAGTCCCTCCCCGCCCCACACTCTTGTTGTTCGCCGACCTATGGACCCATGGAGCGCGCTATGACCGGGCACGAACCCCAAGCCATCGAGATCGACACCAGCAAGCCGCATCCCGCCCGGATGTACGACTGGTTCCTCGGCGGCAAGGACAACTACCCGGTCGACGAACAGATGGCCCAGCAGCTGCTCGCCCTCGACGCCAGAGGGCGCGACATGGCCCGGGTCAACCGGGCCTTCATGCACCGGGCCACCCGGTGGCTGGCCGAGAACGGCATCCGCCAGTTCCTCGACATCGGCACCGGCATCCCCACCGAGCCGAACCTCCACCAGATCGCCCAGCGGACCGCCCCGGACGCGCGCATCGTCTACTGCGACAACGACCCGATCGTCCTCGCACACGCGGCGGCCCTGCTGCGCTCCACCCCACAGGGCGCCACCGAGTACATCCAGGCGGACGCCCGCAAGCCGCAAGTCATCCTGGAGCAGGCCAGCAAGGTCCTCGACTTCGGCAAGCCGATCGCGCTGTCGCTGCTGGCCCTGCTGCACTTCCTGGACGACGAGGACGGCGCGGCCGAACTCGTCGACCGCCTGGTCGAGCGGCTCCCCTCCGGCAGCTACCTGATTCTCTCGCACACCACCGGGGATTTCGACCCCGAGCGTGCGGCGCAGGCATCCGCCCTGTACAAGGCTCGCGGGATGACACTGCGCCTGCGTTCCCACGCCGAATTCACCACGTTCTTCGACGGACTCGAACTCGTCGAGCCGGGTGTCACGCTCTCCGCGGACTGGCATCCGGAACTCGGCGAGGCCATCGACGTCCCCGGCGACGAGCCGATCCCGGGCTACGCCGGCGTAGCCCGCAAGGCCTGACCGCCCGGCCCCGCGCCGTCACTGACGGCTGACCGACCGGGTGATGCCCGCGGCGATCGTCGTCGCGAGCAGCCACCCGGCCGCGATCAGCAGATATGACAGGTACTGGTACCAGCCCTGCGGGTTGAACGCCTTCTCCTGCCCGAAGTCGATGATCGGCAGCAGCAGATCCAGGGTGTAGAAGGACGCACTGAACGGCGGGGCCTCGCCGGCCTTCAGCGGCGGCGGACGGTGCAGTCCGTACGCCAGCGACCCGATGAGCAGCAGCGAGAAGAGCCAGGCCGCCGCGCGCACCGGCCGGAAGCCGTATCCCACGGTGACGTCCTGCAGATACCCCCACACCCTCGCGTATCCCGGCAGGGTGGCGCGGTGGGTGCGCTGTTTGGCGAGCTGCACGGTACGTGCCGCGTCGTCGTCACCGATCCGCCGGTACGCCGCCGTCAACTGCTCGTACGCGTATGGAACGTATCCCTCCTCCTCGCGCCCGAGCAGCGGCAGCCGCTGCTCGGCGGGCAGATGGGGGAGCAGAGTGGTGTACGTCAGCCCGTCGAGTCGGACATCGCGCGGCCAGACCGCAGGGTGGGCGTGGATGAGATCGATCTGCGCGTGGCGCAGATTCACCCTTCCCCGGATCGGGGCGGCCTCCCGGAGCCACAGCTCGCCGACCGTGCAACTGCCGGCACGCACGGCGACGCCGCCGGGGTTCGAAAGCCGCGCGTACGCGAGGTTGAGCTGCCCCGGTATCCGGCTGCCGCGCACATTGGTCCGCCCCTCGACCCGGATCCGCATCGCGTGGACATCCGTGCCGACCGTCAGCGTCTCCGCCTGGAGGGCGGTCGCCCCCGGATTCAGCAACTCGGCGTCGTTCAGCAGGACCTGCCCGGTGACGGCGGCACCGTCGAGCCGGCACTCGCCGTGCACGACGAGTGCCGGCAGCCACATGTCGTCCCCGGCGATCACATGATTGAGCTGGAGGACCGCTACCGCTTCGTCGTTGTCCGCCGTCGAACCGTCGGCGTTCACCCCTATCCGGGTGCGGTCGAGGAACAACGCCTGGGTGATCCTCGAACCGCCGAGCCGGACCGGGCCGGAGATCCGGCAGTCCGTGAGCCTCAGTACGCCGTCGATCCGGACGGTGGCGGCGGCCAGGCCCGGGAGCACCGAATTGCTGAGGTTGAGCTGGCGCAGCTGCGCCCCGTACAGATTCGGCGCCTGTTCGAAGTGACAGCCGGCCAGCAGCACCGCGTACTCGGCCGTCGCATACCGCACGTTCAGGGTGCCCGAGATGCGTGCGCCCATCACACGCAGCGCGGCCACCTCGCCGTCCTCCTGCCGGCCGCTGATCAGCAGGGCCCGCAGCACCTCGCCGCGTACCGTGCGCTCCGGCCCCCAGCCGGCTCCGGTCTCCGGGTCGTCCTCGGTCTCCACGCCCGTACGGAAGTCGACGGGCACGCCGCGCGGGAAGGCATCCCGTACGCGGCGTTCGGCGGGGGTCAGCTCGGTGATCTCCATCGGCGGGACTCTGACCCGCGGCCCGTCACAGTGTCAACCCCGCCGGGTCACCGCCCCGTTCAGCTGCCCAGGGCATGGCCGGTCGTCACATCCACATGGCCGGGCACCTCGTCGTGCCGGTCGCCCACCGACGGAGTACCGGACGGCTCGAAGAACAGGACCGAGGCCCCGTCGGCGGCGGACGGCTTGTGCCAGGTCCCGCGCGGAACGACGAACACCGCGCCACGGGCGAGAGTGACGGTCCGCTCCCCGTCCGTCTCGCGCAACTGGATGTCCAGCGTGCCGTCGAGCACGAGAAAGAACTCGTCGGTGTCCTCATGGACGTGCCACACATGCTCACCGCGGACCTTGGAGATCCGTACGTCGTAGTCGTTGACGCGGGCCACGATCCGCGGGCTCCACAGGGCCTCGAACGTCTTCAGTGCATCGCTCAGCAGGATGGGGCCGGGCGCGGTCTTCGTCGTGTCATTGCTCATGATCCCCATCCTCGGCCTTGGCCGGGCCCTCCGTGAGTGCTAGGAATCGCATATGGCGCAAGAATCCTCGCACCGGGTCGCAATGATCGTCTCGGCCGGCTCCAACCCCTTCGAGATGGGCGTGGCCACCGAACTCTTCGGGCTGCGCCGTCCCGAGCTGCCCGTGCCCTGGTACGAATTCGAGCTGTGCGCCGAGACCCCGACCGTGCGCATGCACCAGGGTCTCTTCCAGCTCTCCGGTATCGCCGGGCTCGATGCCGTGGACCGCGCCGACACCGTCATCGTGCCGAACCGCCCCGACCCGGAGACCGAACCCGATCCGGCCGTCCTCGACTCGATCAGACGCGCGGACGCCCGGGGAGCCAGGCTGGTCAGCTTCTGTACGGGTACGTTCACGCTGGCCGCCGCCGGAGTGCTGGACGGTCGACGGGCCACCACCCACTGGCGCTGGGCCGACGCCTTCATCGCCCGCCACCCGCAGGTCCACCTCGACCCCGATGTGCTGTTCGTCGACGACGGCCGGGTGATCACCGCAGCCGGCAGCGCCGCCGCCCTGGACACCGGTCTCCACATCATCCGCTCCGACCACGGCGCGGAGATCGCGGCCGCTGTGAGCCGCCGTCTGGTTTTCGCGGTCCACCGTGACGGCGGCCAGCGCCAGTTCGTCGAGCACCCCCTGCCCGACGTCTCCGACACCTCGCTCGGCCCGCTCCTCGACTGGGCCGAGGAGCACCTCGGCACGGACCTCACGGTGACCGGCCTCGCCGCCCGCGCCGCCGTGAGCCCGGCCACCCTGCACCGCCGCTTCCGTGCCCAGCTCGGCACGACCCCGCTCGGCTGGCTGACCGAACGCCGGATCACCCTCGCCTGCCGGCTGATGGAGCGCGGCGAGGAACGCTTCGACGTGGTCGCCCGCACCAGCGGACTCGGCACGGCGACGAATCTGCGGACCCAGCTGCGCCGCCGCACCGGACTGACCCCCAGCCAGTACCGTCGCCGCTTCACCCCGGCCGGCTGAACCGGCCGGGCCGCAGGTGACAATGGACGCATGTCACGACGTACCACCCGACCGAAACGGTCCGCCACCGCCAGAACGCGGACGCCCGCGATCACCGCGGAGTCGCCGTGCCCGTGCGGCCTGCCCGCCACCTACGCCGACTGCTGCGGCCGCCTGCACGCCGGGTCCGTCGCAGCGCCGACCTGCGAGGCGCTGATGCGCTCCCGGTACGCCGCATTCGTCGTCAGGAACGAGGCGTATCTGCTCCGCACCTGGCACCCCGACACCCGGCCGCCCGCCGTCGACTTCGATCCCGGGATGCGGTGGGTGCGCCTGGAGATCCTGGAGACGACGGACGGCAGCGCGTTCCACACCACAGGTACGGTCACCTTCCGCGCGCACTGCACCGACAACGGGCGGCCGGAATCGCTCCACGAGAAGAGCCGCTTCGTCCGGTACGAGGGGGCCTGGGTGTACTCGACGGCGGTCTTCGTCGACTGACCCGGCCGCGCGGTGACCGGGCCCGTTCAGATGGCGGCCGCCACCCGCGGTTTCTCCGGCGAGAGCTCCTGCGTCAGGTCCTCCGCCAGTAACCGCTTGGCGATCACATCCACCGCCGCCCGCAGCTGCCGGTCGTCCGGGCGTGCCCCGTTCTCGTCCAGGCGCTCATTGAGCCACCGCGCCGACGCGTCGTTGATCGCCGCGGCCTCCCGGCTCCCGGCGGCCGTATGCATGAACAGGTGACCGTCGCCGGTGAGATAGCCCTCCTCGATCATCCGGTCGAAGACCGGCACCAGCACCTCCGGCGGAAGCCGGTGCCGGGTCGCGATCAGGTTCAGGCCCGCATGGCCGACCAACCGGGTGAACAGCTCGACCTGCATCACCGCCCAGGCCCCTGCCATGTCCAGCCGGGTGTCCGACTCCGCGACGATCCGCCGTGCCGTGTCCCGGCCCGCTCCGTGCAGGATTTTGGCCACGGAGAATTCCAGGAGCCTGGCCGAGTCACCGGCGCCGGGCTGGGCGAATCCCTCGCCCATGTCCGTCGAGCCGACCCGCGCCGTGTCGCGCAGCTTCACCTGCTTCAGGAAGAGCGCAACGACGAACCCCAGGACCGCGACCGGCACCGTCCACAGGAACACGGTGTGCAGTGTGTCGGCGTATGCCCGGGCCAGTGGCGCGGACTGCGCGGCCGGCAGACTGTGCAGCCCGTGCGGGCTCCGCGCGGCCTTCGCCAGCACCGCGGGGTCGCCGCCCGCCCGGGTCGCCGCCGCGACGCCGTCGGTCAGATTCGGCTTCAGCACATTGGCATAGATGGTGCCGAAGACCGCCGTACCGAAGGAGCTGCCGAGCGTACGGAAGAACGTCACGCCCGACGTCGCCGTACCCAGATCCGAGTAGTCGACCGTGTTCTGCACCGCGATCGTGAGCACCTGCATGCACAGGCCGATGCCGACACCGAGCACCAGCATGTAGAGCGATTCCAGCCACACTCCGCTGTCCGGGCCCATCCGGGAGAGCAGAAACAGCCCGACCGCCATGATCAGCGAGCCCACGACGGGGAAGATCCGGTACTGGCCCGTCCTGGAGACCACATTGCCGCTGAAGATCGAGGCGACGAGCAGCCCGATGACCATGGGCAGTGTCCGCACACCCGACAGGGTCGCCGAATCGCCGTCCACGTACTGCAGATACGTCGGCAGGAAGATCATCGCGCCGAGCATCGCGAAGCCCACGATGAAGCTCAGGATCGAGCAGACGGTGAACACCGGATTCCGGAACAGCCGCATCGGCAGCATCGGTTCCCGGGCCCGGAACTCCACGAGGCAGAAGAGCGCCAGGGCCACGGCGCCGCCCGCGAAGAGACCGATGATGACGGGCGATCCCCATGCGTACTCATTGCCGCCCCAGCTGGTCGCCAGGATCAGTGCGCTCGCGCCGACCGTGACCATCGCGATGCCCAGATAGTCGATCACGGGCCGCCCGGCGGCCTTCACCGACGGGATCGTCCGGGCGGCGGCGATGACCACCACGATCGCGATCGGCACATTGACGTAGAACGCCCAGCGCCAGCTCAGATGGTCGGTGAAGAGCCCGCCCAGCAGCGGCCCGATCACCGTCGACACCCCGAAGACCGCACCAAGCGCACCCTGGTACTTGCCGCGCTCGCGCAAGGGGATCACATCGGCGATCAGCGCCATCGAGGTGACCATCAGCCCGCCCGCGCCGATTCCCTGCAGTCCGCGCCAGATGATCAGCAGCGTCATATTGGTCGCGAGGCCGCACAGGAACGAGCCGGTGATGAAGATGACCGCCGACAGCTGGAAGATGATCTTCCGGCCGAACAGGTCGCCGAACTTGCCGACCAGGACCGTCGCCACCGTCTCGGCGAGCAGATACGCGGTGACCACCCAGGACATATGCGCGGCGCCGCCGAGATCCGAGACGATCGTCGGCAGTGCGGTGCCGACGATCGTCTGATCCAGGGCGGCCAGCAGGATCCCCAGCACGATCGTTGCGAAGACGATGTTCCTGCGGCGCGGATCGAGTACGGGTGGCGCGGCGGCACTCTGCGCGGCGGGGGCGGTCTCGCTGGCAGTGGTCACGCTTGCACCCTCACACCGGCCCCCGTCCCCCGCATGTGGGGGACGGCCGGACGTGGCGTCAGGCCAGCAGATCCCGCACGGAAGCCTTCATACGGGTCACGAACGCCTCCCGCACCGGCTCCGCCACCCGGTCCAGCGAGAGATACGGATTGAGGTCCTCCAACTCGACGAGCAGCAGCTCGCCCGCTGCGGTCCGGCAGGCGTCGACCCGCTGGATGCCATGGCCGAGACTGTTCCACTCCACGAAACTCCGGGCGAACCCCAGATCCTCCGCGCTCGGCTCGTACGGCTCCAGCACCCACCGCTGCTCCGGATGCGGTGCGTACAGCGCGTACTGGAAGTCGCGGTCGATGAAGTAGAACGACATCTCGTAACGGAAGTCGATCCGCGGCTGGACGAGCAGCGTGCCGTCCTCGCCCTCCGGCAGCGCGGCCTCCCGTATGAACCGCAGCCCGACCGAGTCCGCCCCCAGCTTCGGCTTGACCGCGTACTCCGCGGCCGCGGGCAGCAGCCCCAGATCCGGCGCCCGGTCCACCGTGGGGATCACCGGGTATCCGGCCCGGCTCAGATCGACCAGATACTGCTTGCCCGCCATGTCCCCGCGGCCGTGCAGCGGGTTGTAGACGCGTACGCCCAGCTCCCGCGCCCGCGCGCAGAACGCGTCGTACGCCTCCTGGTAGTGCAGCACCGGACCGCTGTTGCGCACGACGACCGCGTCGAAACCGTCGAGCAGCGCGCCGGCGTCCCGGGGGTGACAGAGCGCGACATCGAATTCCTCGCGCAGCCGCGACGTCAGATAGATGTCCTCGTCGCAGTAACGGCGACCGCGGGCCTCGTAGGCGAGGTCGGTGACGAAGAGGACGGACGGGCGCGGGCCGGCGGGCATGGCGTTCCCCCATGAGGTGTGTCGGCGGACAGTGGATCAATGACGTCGACGGCGTTGCCCGGCACGGTCCCGGAGGTGATGAGGTTCGCCCCGGACGAGTCGACCGCATCGCAATCGCCGCCACTGCCCGACATTCTCACGCCGGGCGCGGCCGGTCCTAATCCGGGCGGTGACCCGGATGCGGCCACAAGGGCCGCGAGGGATTCGAAGCCGTACAGGCCGATCCGTGCGGCTTCCTGGATGACGGGCCACGGGGTCTCCTCCCGTGCGTCCCACTCGGCGGCCGCGGGGCGGACGACCTGGGCGGCGAAGCCGTGCACCCAGTTGCGCAGATCCTGCTGCTCCTCGGTGAGGGCGAGCGAGAAGCAGCTCACGGGCTCAGGCCTTCGGGATGTCGAAGTAGCGGGTCAGGCCCGAGGCCGGCGAGACAAAGGTAGGGGCGCGCCGCCCCTTCGCCAAGGCGGGAGCGGAGTGGGGGAAGTGCGGGCGGCTCACCAGGAGCTGCCGGGGCGCACCGGCAGCCGGGGGTGGTGGGCGGCGAGGATCTTGTTGGCGCGGGCCAGCTCGGCGAGTGACTGCTCGCGGTCGGCCTGGTCCTCGACGCAGAGCCGCGGGCCGCGGAACCTGCGCACCTCGCGCGCGGCGCATTCGGCATCGAACTCCGCCTCCACGATGTGCGGCGGGATGCAGGACCCGATCAGCGCGGCGACCCGGTCCGGGATCGGCACGGGGACGAGGAGGTGCGAGGCGGTCATGGGGGGTTCCCTCTCGGATGGCCGGCCAGGAGGCGGTTCTCGGTGCGGCCGCCGAGTGGGCGGCCGACTTCTCCATATGTACGGGACGCACTTCCGGGTTTCTCGTTGAGAACGTCTCCGTGTGGCAACCGTTTGGGAGTGACCGGCTATTTCCCCTTACGCGTAAGTAAGTTGACTCCGCGTGAGGAACGTGCTCGGGTCGGGGACCGCGCTGCGCCGGTCAGAGTGGTGTGTCGTCGCCGCGCGCACGCAGCCGCATTGCGCGGAGCACGGCCTCGGTCGAGAACCGGGACTCGGGGTCGACGAGTTGCTCGCCGAAGATGGATTCCAGATTGCGCATCCGGTAGCGGACGGTCTGCGGGTGTACGTCGAGCAGCTCGCCCATCCGGGCGGCGGTGCCACGGGTGTCGAGCCAGATCCGCAAGGTCTCGGTCAGCCGCTCGCGCCGATTGGCGCTGATACCGGCCATCGGGGCGAGTTCACGCCGTGCGAGCTGGTCCAGGAGGACCGGGTCGGAGAGGAGCCACAGGGTGATGAGGTGGTCCTCGCAGAGGATGACCGGTGCGTCGTCGATGACGCCTGCGTCGACGAGTTCGAGCACGCGACGGGCCCAGCGGACCGAGTCCGAGGCGAGGGCGGTGGGAACGGTCAGGCCGATTGCGGCGCGGGCACCCGGGAGCGCGTGATCGAGCATGCGTCTTCGCATCTCGTCGAACGGTCCCGGGATCAGTAAGTGCGGCTGTGGGTCGGTGAAGTCGACGAGGACGTCGCGGTCGGCGCCGAGCCGCCCCAGCTCCGCCGAGGGGCGTACCGCGACGAGAGTCACCTCGTCGGGCAGTACCCAGCCGGTCTGCTCACAGAGTTCGGCGATGGCGGTACGGGGCACGGGCCGGCCGGCGAGTACCAGATGCAGCAGACGCCGCCGAAGGGTGTCCGTGTGGTCGCCGGAGGCCGCCCGGACCTCCAAGTAGCCCTCGCGGGAAAGTGCTTCGAGCTCATCGACGTACGAGAAGAGGGCATCGGCGAAGGTGAGCATCATCGTGGGGGAGAGGTTGTAGCGCCTGCCCACCTTCTTGGCCCGGCGCAGCGCGATCCGGGCGCCCAGTCGGTACGCGCCCTGCAACTGGTCCAGACTGCGGCCCTCGTACGCCTCGAACCTGCCGAACCTGCGGCACATCTCGTCGCGCAGTGCGGAGGGAGCGGCCGGCTCGGCGACCTGGTCCACGAAGACGGAGATGCTCTGCTCGACGCCGACCCGGATGCCCTGGCCGTAGGGACCGTCGAGCAGTCGCGCATATTCGGGGTAGGCGCGCGTCACCTCCAGCCCGATCTCCTTGATCAGGCTGGGGAGTTCGGGCCGCACGATCGCGGCGAACTCCTGCGGCAGCGGTCCCAGTGGTTCTCCGAGGTCCGAGGGCTGTACAACTCCCGGCATGTCTGCATCCCTTGCTCTCCGGCGCCCGATGGGGGTGGGCCGTGGGAGGAGCGCTCCCAAGCCGTCAGGTGCGTACCAACGTGGGCTGCTGAAGATAGTCCAAGCAGTGGCGCGTGGACACAGTTGTGACAGCACGAGATGCAAGGGGCACGTATTGCCGTGCCGGGGCCGGGCCGCACATGCCCCGGGACGGCCGGAGTTCCGGCGGCCGGAGCGGGCCCGCAACGGGGTTCGGCGCGGGGTGACAAGGAATTCCCGGAGCGCCGGGAAATCCTTGTACGGCCGTCACCTGTAATGGGGAGCGAGTCGCGATCGGTATTCCCGTGATAATTCGACTGTGCAGGCGCGGCGAAGTCAAGGGCCCGCGCAACGGGCGGTCGTGCAGCATGCCAGCAGGGACTGGCATCGTCTCGCGGCAGGGGATTTGACGTGGGGAGTTGCCGGAGGGCCCGGCGCCGATCGGTCGATCCGGCGGGCGTGCGACGCACCGCCGTCGGGCCGGAACCACTCACTTCTGGATAAGAATCCAGGAGACCGTACTCGCGTCGGAACAAAATATTGACCGGGAAGAGTGCTTTCGGAGATTCTTCGTCCCGAGTGTTGCGGTGCAACATTACTCGCCCGTAGCGTCTCCGCCGAACGCAAGTGGTCGCGCAGTCGGTCAGGTCGGACTGCCACTTCTCTGTCCTGTGACCCCGCCCCGCGAGTTCCGCCGAATCCGGCCGGAGGCGAGCTCCGGCGCCGGGCCGCATATCCTGAAGGGATACAGATCCGTGAACACCCTTGCACGCAGAGCCGCAGTTGTAACCGCCGCCCTCGGTGCGGCCATCGGGATGACGGTGTCGACGGCCTCGGCCGGTACCGCGACGACATGGACGATCACGCCGTCGGGGGCCTACACCGCGCACGCCGACTTCCCCACGCTGGAAGTACCGTTGGCGTCACTGGAGTGTGCGTCCTCCGACGTGAAGGCCGGAGTCCTCCAGGCGTCCAGTGCCACCGGCAACGGTATCGCCAACATCAACAACATCACCTTCACCGATTGCACGGTCGGTGGCATTCCCTTCGATGTCACGATGAAGACGACGCCGTGGTTGATCAACGCCGTCAAGCCGAACGCCTCCAACTCGAACTGGGTGGATGCCAGCGTGAGTTCCATCTCGGCCCACATCTCCGGAATCGGCTGCAGTGCCGACTTCACGGGCAAGGTCTACGGGCGCTACCAGAACAACACCGGTGACCTTGTCATCGACGGCTCGGGCACCGACCTGGTCGCGTCCAACGCCAGCTGCCTCGGTCTCATCAATAACGGTGATGTGGCCAGCTTCAACGCCTCGTACCACGTGACCGTGACATCGACGGGTACGTCGCCGGTGATCACCACCCCGTAGCACCGGGAAGCGCGTGGGTACGGGCCGACGGTGAGCAGATGCTGCCGCCGTCGGCCCGTCCTTCTCGTTTCCGGCGTCGTGGGTGACGGCGCCGCAGCAGATCAGTTGCAGCACGCACGAGGTGGAGGACAGCGTCGGCATGAACACAAAGACACCCGTGAGGGGCAGCAGGCGGTCGATGCGGCTTGCCTCGATCGCGAGCGTCGCCCTCCTTGCCGGGCTGTTGTCCGGACCCGGCTCCGTCGCGGACGAAGGCACGAAGCCGGTCACCCTCGCGTACGACTGCGGACCGAAGAGCGGGGCCGTGGCGGCCACGGTCGAGGTCTCGGTGGGAGTGCCGGCCACGGGCGAGGTCGGCCGGCCCGTGCAGCCGGGGCCCGCGACGGTTGCCGTGGTGCTGTCGCGGACCGATCTCGACGGGCTGCTCCCGGCCGGTGCCGATGCGGTGGTGAGCACGGCGATGCTCACGGTGGAGGTGGCGCAGAACGATCAGTCGGTTCAGGCGCAGTGGGCGGACCTCGGCGCTCCGGGCACCCCGCTTCCGCCCGACGGTGCGGTGAGGATGGTCCACTCGGGCGAAGTCCCGTCGGTGACGGTAGGCGCTCCGGGTGAGGTCCGGTTCACCGCAGGGGAGTTGAGGATCGCCCTTCGCTCCGCGGCGGCACTGGGCCAGGAGAGCGAGTCGGCTCCGGAGACAGTGACGTGTGAACCGGCCGAGGGGCAGGACGGACGCCTTGCGACCGTTTCGGTGCCGGGCGGGCCGGATGCCGAAACGTCAGGGACACCCGGCCCGGCGGAGCACGGCGACTCGGGCGAGAGGCCCGGTGACGGCATCATGGTCGAGCCGGAGGACACCCCGGCGCAGGACACCGATCCGTGCCCGGTCGAGCAGGCCACGGGGGAGATGGACTCGAGCGAGGCACCGCAGGCACCTCCGGGCGATCCCACCAGGGAGACCGACGTGCCCACGGGCGGAACCTTCGGTTGCGCCTACGCGGTCGGGATCGCCAATGTACTCAAGCTGAATGGGGCCATGATCGTGAACGACCCCACCCGCACCCCGGCATTGATCAGCGTCATGGCGATCAAGCACACGTCGAATCGTGCTCCCAGCGCCAAGGGCGGTGCCTACACCCGTCTCGACTCGCTCGGAAATCTGAAGCTTCCGGATGCCGAATCGACCTTTTTGACATTCGGATTCCAGCCGGTGAGCGCGAAGGTGGAATTCGAGAACGGTCCGATGACCATCTCCACCGGGAACATTGGTTCGGGCGCCCAGAGAATCGCCTTTTCCACCGCCTACTTCAAGCAGAGCCTGCGCCTCCACGACGTGAAGGTCAATGGAACCCCTCTGGACGTGGGAAGCAACTGCAGGACCGTCAGGCCCTACAAGGTGGTTCTCAACGGTGGGGCGAAGTACGTCAATGTCTACTCAGGAGGTCTGCTGGAGGGAAAGGTGGACATTCCGCCGTTTTCCGGCTGCGGAACGGGTGAGGAAGACCTCGATGCCTTGTTCACGGCATCCATCTCGGGCCCCGGAAACCTGATCAGCATGAACCAGGGAACGACATGTATTCCGAGTTCACCCAATAACCTCTGCCCGCCGACCATGCCGAAGATGCCCGGTACGGACTCGTGACCGGTTCATGTCGGGCAGGACGTACGTCCTGCCCGACATGAACGGCCGGCCCCGGTCTTCGGGCTCTGCGCCGTCGGCACCCACAGTAGCCAGGCTCGCCGGTGGCCCGAACTCCCCGCGGACACTGCGCTCGGCGCCGGCATCAGCGTCTGCGGAGGTGTCGTCACCGCGTGCGACCGCACCGGGGAACTCCTTCCCGCAGTCCTCGGCGGCACCATCGAGCCCGGACGGGTCCTCAACTCCGGGATGCTCCTGGCCGCAACCGCCGAAGCCTGCGCGACCACGGACGAGCGCCGCGTCGTCGAGGTCGTTCTCCAGCGTGAGGGGTTGTTCTTCCGCGATCCGGTGGGACCGGATGCTGCCGACCCGATCCGACGCGACGCGACCCGACCCGACCCGGTGGTCCGGGACCGTGTCCTGTGCGGTGAGCCGTCGGCAGAGCCCTCTTTGTCGGCCGACGCGTCTCAACGCCCCGATGGGGCCACCTCCCAACAGGAGCGTGACCCCACCGGGGCGTCGGGTAGGGCTCGGCCGACGGCTACTGGGCCGCCGAGTGCCAGTACTGCGACAGCAGCTTGCCCGCGTCGGGGGCGACGCTGCCGGGGTTGTTGATCGTCGCGACATACGTCTGGGCGTTGTTGAGGACCACGTTGTTGTTGCCCGAGGCGGACGGCAGCCCGGTCTTCAGGTTCACCGCCCAGTTGAGCAGGCCCAGCCCGCAGCCGCTGGCCCCCGGGACCGCGTACGTCGTATCGGTCTGGTTGGCACCCACGAGGCTGATCCGGCCCATGGGACCGGTCGCGTCGGTGGTGCCGTCGCCGGCGAACTGCTGGGTGCTGATGGCCGGGCGCGTCAGGTTCTGCGGGCGGAGCAGGACCGGGTTCGAAGCGGAGCCGATGTAGCACGAGTTGCCGAGGAACGGGTTCTCCAGGTGGATCCGTACCGGCAGCGTGATGATCGGCTTTCCGGTGGTGGTTCCCGCGAGGAGCTGGAAGTCGCTGGGGCTGTTGACGGACTCGATGGTGGCGGTCACCCGGTTGAGAGTGTTGTCGGTCAGCTGGTTGCAGATGCCGGTGATCACGGGAATGTCGCTGGGGCACATCAGGCCGAGCAGCCCGCCGGGGATCTGCGCGGAGTCGGCGACCAGCGCGCCGCCCGGAGGTGAGACCACGGTCGCCCCGCCGCCCGGATGCGTGACCACCCCGACCTGGAGGTCGCTGGCGCCCACCGGGACCACGGTGTTGCCGAGCTTGATGGAGCCGCTCGCCGAGTGCGAGGAGACGCAGACGGCGGTGTCGGTCGCCCCGTCGGCGGCCAGCATGGCGGGAGCGTCCACCGGACAGCGGGTGAAGGGCGCCCAGTTGCCGTTCAGACTCGTGGCGGCGGTGGCCGACCCCATGGACGCGAAGGCGGCGAGTGCGGTGAACGAGGCCAACAGCCCCACGCGCGCCCGGTTCGAACCAGATCTCATGTCTTCCCCTTTTTGAGGCAGCCGTCATCGAGGCGGCCCGGTGAGTCCGGAGTTGCTCGGTCTGCCTGCGGCGCCCCGAAGCCGGCATGGTTCGGTCATGGCGTGAGGGGTGCGCAGACCATAGGTGTGCGGAATGCGGGTGCCGGGGTCCGCAGCGAGCAATGCTGATTCGGACCCCCCATTCACCGAGCCGTGAGGTTACTGGCGAGAAACACTGGTGCACAATCCCGCCGTTTGAGAATCTGCCCACGGATGTGACTTCTCGTCAGAGAGTGAGTACTGGGCAAGGGCGCCTTGTCAATCTGTGCGCATGGACCCAGGGCGGAACTCGATTGCCGTCGCGACTCGCGACCTATACGGAATTCAGGCTCCCGCTTGTGCGTTCGCGCCGGTCCGGACGGTCGTTGGGTGGCCGGCCGTGATCGCTGAGGTCTCGCCACCAGGGCTGAGGAACTTGTCACTTACCGATAAATCCCCCTGGGCTCCTGCTCAGACAATGCAAAGAACCCGACGGCTCGATGCGGGCTCGCGAAAACTTGGAGAACCGGTATTGCGGGCCAGGTTACTCGGCCGTAACGTCGCCCTCGTCAGCAACTCGGGTGGTAGGTCCGGAGATTGCTCACCCGTCAGGAAAGGAACTCCGTCGTGGCTCCCCACGCCGGGATTCCCTGCCCGGGAGCCCCCAGTTCCGTACTTCCGGGCGGGGCGGCGCTCTCACTCCGGGGTCCCCCGGCTCCGGCCTCCCTGGGCCGGGCGGCCCCAGCCTGCACCGATTGTTGCGAGTGCGCAGTTCTTTACAAGATTTGAGTGAAAGTTTGTCACTGGATGACAAGTGGGCCGGTCGTTCACGAATTGGCTGTTCAAGGGCTTGTCCTGGCGGTGCCGGTGAACTTAACGTGCGCCCCTTGGCGCACTTCTGTCACTTCGTGAGCGCATGCAGGAGGTGGGATGGGAATCGAAGTAGTTGTCGAAGGCCTTACCAAGTCTTTCGGCAAGCAGAACATCTGGCAGGATGTGTCGCTCACGCTCCCCGCCGGCGAGGTCAGCGTCATGCTCGGCCCGTCGGGTACGGGAAAGACCGTCTTCCTCAAATCCATCATCGGCCTGCTGAAGCCCGAACGCGGTCGCGTCCTCATCAACGGCGTCGACATGGTGAACAGTCCCGAACGAGACATCATGGAGACCCGTAAACTCTTCGGGCTCATGTTCCAGGACGGTGCCCTTTTCGGATCGATGTCGCTGTTCGACAACATTGCCTTCCCCCTGCGCGAGCACACCCGGAAGAGGGAATCCGAGATTCGCCGCATCGTCATGGAGCGGATCGACATCGTCGGGCTCCTCGGTGCCGAGGGGAAGCTGCCCGGTGAGATCTCGGGCGGCATGCGCAAACGGGCCGGTCTCGCGCGTGCGCTCGTCCTGGACCCGCAGATCATTCTCTGCGACGAGCCGGACTCCGGACTCGACCCCGTCCGCACCGCCTACCTCTCGCAGCTCCTCATCGATCTGAACGCGCAGATCGATGCCACGATGCTGATCGTCACCCACAACCTCGACATCGCGGCGACCGTCCCCGACAACATGGGGATGCTGTTCTGCCGCAACCTCGTCACCTTCGGGCCGCGTGAGGTACTGCTCACCAGTGATGTGCCGGTCGTCTCCCAGTTCCTCTCCGGACGCCGCGAAGGCCCCATCGGCATGTCCGAGGAGAAGGACGCCGCAACTCTCGCCGCCGAGCAGCTGAACGGCAGCGCCTACGACCACAGCTCAGGCCCGCGGACCGTCGTACCGCAGCTGGAACCCTCGCCCGGGATGCCGGTCCGCCAGGCCGTCCAGCGCCGCCGGGAGCGCGTCCTCGGCATGATGGGCCAGCTCCCGGAGGCCGCCCGTACGGCCATCATGAACAGCTACACCCCGGCCGCCGGCGGTGCACGCCCGTGACGGCCGAGAATCCGGTGCGGCCCCCCGAGCCACCCACCACCGATGCGACGCCCCCGCGGCAGGCCCCCGTGCAGAAACAGCCGACGAGGCTGCTCGCACCGCTGCGCGAGACCGGGAAGCTGTTCGCGCTCGCCCTGTCCGTGACCCGCGCGGTCTTTCGAAGACCTTTCCAGGTACGGGAGTTCATCGAGCAGTTCTGGTTCATCGCCAGCGTCACCATCCTGCCCGCCGCCCTCGTCTCCATCCCGTTCGGCGCGGTCATCGCCCTCCAGGTCGGCTCGCTCACCGAGCAGCTCGGCGCCCAGTCCTTCACCGGCGGCGCCAGCGTCCTCGCCGTCATCCAGCAGGCCAGCCCGCTCATCGTGGCGCTGCTCATCTCCGGAGCGGGCGGATCGGCGATCTGCGCCGATCTCGGGTCGCGGAAGATCCGTGAGGAACTCGACGCGATGGAGGTCATGGGCGTCTCGCCCATCCAGCGCCTCGTCGTCCCGCGTGTCCTGGCCACCATGTTCGTGGCCGTCCTGCTCAACGGCCTGGTCTCCGTCGTCGGCACCCTGGGCGGCTACTTCTTCAACGTGATCATGCAGCACGGGACCCCCGGCGCGTACCTGGCCAGCTTCTCCGCCCTCGCCCAGCTGCCCGACCTCTACATCAGCGAGTTCAAGGCGCTGATCTTCGGGTTCATCGCGGGCATCGTCGCCGCCTACCGCGGGCTGAACCCGCGCGGCGGTCCCAAGGGCGTCGGCGACGCGGTCAACCAGTCCGTCGTCATCACCTTCATGCTGCTGTTCTTCGTGAACATGGTCCTCACGGCGATCTATCTCCAGATCGTCCCCGCGAAGGGGAGCTGAGAGAAGATGTCCATGCTCGGCTGGCTGGATCGCTCAGGCGATCAACTCACCTTCTACATACGCGCGTTGATCTGGATCCCTCGAACCCTGCGCCGCTACCTCAAAGAGGTGCAGCGCCTCCTCGCCGAAGTCGCGTTCGGCAGCGGCGGCCTCGGTGTCATCGGCGGAACCATCGGCGTGATGATCGCGATGACGCTCTTCACGGGGACGGTCGTCGGTCTCCAGGGGTACGCGGCTCTCAACCAGATCGGCACCTCCGCCTTCACCGGCTTCATCTCCGCCTACTTCAACACCCGTGAGATCGCCCCGCTCGTCGCCGGACTCGCTCTCTCCGCCACCGTCGGCGCCGGCTTCACCGCCCAGCTCGGCGCGATGCGGATCAACGAAGAGGTGGACGCCCTCGAAGCGATGGGCGTGCGATCCATGCCCTACCTCGTCACCACCCGGGTCATCGCGGGAGTCGTCGCGATCGTCCCGCTGTACGCGATCGGGCTGCTCTCGTCGTACGTCGCGTCCCGTTACGTCACCGTCCTGTTCAACGGGCAGTCGGAGGGGACGTACGACCATTACTTCAACCTCTTCCTCTCCCCGGACGACGTACTGCTGTCGGTTCTCAAGGTGCTGATCTTCAGCGTGATGGTGATCCTCGCCCACTGCTACTACGGATTCCGGGCCGAGGGCGGGCCCGCCGGGGTCGGTATCGCCGTCGGGCGGTCGGTGCGCAACGCGATCGTGCTGATCAGCGTCACCGACTTCTTCCTCTCGCTCGCCATCTGGGGCGCCACGACGACCGTGAAGGTGGCCGGATGATGAACACGCAGACGGTACGCCGCAGGCTCGCCGGAGTCAGCTTTCTGCTCGTCCCCGCCGTACTCGTGTGGGTGTCGGTCGCGGTGTACAACAAGGACTTCACCCACGACGCCACCGTGACCGTACGGACCGGGACCGTCGGCAACGAGATGCACGACAACGCCGATGTGAAACTGCGCGGCGTCGTCGTCGGCCAGGTCCGCAACATCGAGGCCGATGGGGACGGGGCCCGGCTCACCCTCGCCATCCAACCCGGCAAACTCGGCCGAATCCCGGCCGACGTGACCGCCCAGATGCTGCCCACCACCCTCTTCGGGGAACGGTTCGTGGCACTCGTACCGCCGGAGATTCCCTCCGTGCAGTCGCTGAAGGCGGGGGCCGTCATCCCGCAGGACCGCTCCACCAATGCCATCGAGCTGGAACAGGTCCTCGACAACGTCCTGCCGCTGCTCACCGCCGTACAGCCGCAGAAGCTCTCCGCCACCCTCACCGCCGTCTCCCAGGCCCTCGAAGGGCGGGGCGACAAACTCGGCGAGACCCTGGTCACGCTCGACGCCCACCTGAAGAAGCTCAACCCCCAACTTCCCAAGCTCAATGCCGACATCAAGGAACTCGTCAAGGTGAGCACCGTGTACGCGGATGCGGCGCCGGACGTCCTCGACGCGCTCACCGACTTCACCACCACCAGCGGCACCCTCGCCGAACAGCAGGCCGGGCTCGCCGACCTGTACGGGTCCACGACCGCCTCCGCCCAGGACGCGACCACCTTCCTGCGGAAGAACAAGGACAACCTCATCCGGCTCTCCGCAACAGGCAGACCGACGCTGGAGACCCTCGCGAAGTACTCGTCGGAATTCCCCTGCACCCTGCGTACCATGGCCGGGTTCGTCCCGGCCATGGACAAGGCACTCGGCAAGGGCACCGATGAACCCGGTCTGCACGTCACGCTGAAGACCGTGCCCTCCAAGGGTAAGTACGTGGCCGGGAAGGACACCCCGGTCTACGACGCGACCGGCGGACCGCACTGCTACTCCCTGCCCTACGTCGGCAATGCCGTGCCGACCGCGGACGCCCGAGCGGGGGCCGGCCAGGACACCCGGGCGGATTCCGCGCCCGGCGCCCCCGAAGAAGTGGCGGCAGCGGACGCGTCCCTCGGCATGCCCAACTCCCCGCAGGAGAGCCGGCTCGTCAACGAGTTGGTGGCTCCCTCACTGAAAATCCAGCCGCAGAGCCTGCCCGAGTGGAGCAGCGTGCTCATCGGTCCGGCCTTCCGCGGTGCGGAGGTGAAGCTCAAGTGAAGCGCCGCTCCCTCGCCGGGCCACTCGCGAAATCGATCGTCTTCATCCTGGTCACGGTCCTGGCCACCACCGTGCTGGCCCTGTCCATCGCCAACACGGGCGTCGGCAGCACCGTTGCGTACAGAGCCCGGTTCACCGACGCGACCGGACTGATCGTCGGCGACAGCGTCCGGATTGCCGGGGTCAAGGTCGGGCAGGTCGAATCCGTCGAGGTCGCCGACAGGCGGCTCGCCGAGGTCGGCTTCAGCGTCCAGAAGGGCCGGAAGCTCCCGGCGTCGGTGACCGCGTCCATCAAGTACCTCAACATGGTCGGCCAGCGGTACATCGACCTCGACCAGGGGGCGGGCCCGGTCGGCGAGAGCTTCACCGCCGGCTCGACCATTCCGCTCTCCCGCACCACCCCGGCACTCGACCTCACCCAGCTCTTCAACGGTTTCCAGCCGCTCTTCGAAGGGCTCTCCCCGCCGGACGTCAACGAACTCGCCGGCTCCATCGTCCAGGTGCTCCAGGGCGAGGGCGGCACCGTCGACAGCATCCTGCAGCACGTCGGCTCGCTGACCGGCACCGTCGCCGCCAAGGACAAGGTGATCGGCGAGGTGATCAAGAACCTCAACACGGTCCTGAAGACCGTCAACGACCGCGAGGCCGGCTTCGACGACCTCGTCGTCACCCTTCAGAAGCTCGTCACCGGCTTCTCCGGAGACCGCAAACCGCTCGGCCGGGCGGTCACCGCGATGGGCGCGCTCACCACCGTCACCGCGGACCTGCTCAACGACGGCCGGGGGCCGCTCAAGGACGACATCAAGCAACTCGGGCGCCTCTCCGACCGGTTGGTGGACAACTCGCCGAAGATCGAGAACTTCCTGGAGAAGACCCCGGCCAAGATGGCGGCGATCAGCCGCCTCGCCTCGTACGGCTCATGGCTCAACCTCTACCTCTGCGAGGCCAGGATCAGCGGTGTGACGACCAGCGACGGCAGCACACCGCCCACCGGCATCGAGATCACCCAGCCGAGGTGTCTGTCATGAGAATCAAGCCCGTACGGGAACGCAACCCCGTCGCCGTCAGCATCGTCGGCCTGCTGGTCCTGGCCCTCGTCGGACTCGCCGCCTACCGCGCCGATTCGCTGCCCTTCATCGGCGGCGGTACGACATACAGCGCCGACTTCACCGAATCGGCCGGGCTCGCCGACGGGGACGGAGTACGGATCGCCGGAGTGAAGGTCGGTGAGGTCACCGGGATCTCCCTCGACGGCGCCAAGGTGAAGGTCACCTTCCGGGTCAAGGACGCCTGGATCGGCAACTCCAGCACCGTCGGCATCGCCATCAAGACACTGCTCGGCGAGAAGTACCTCGCTGTCGATCCGCTCGGCGACGCCCCGCAGGACCCGCACGAGCGCATCACGGCGAGCCGCACCACATCCCCGTACGACGTCACCCAGGCGTTCAACGGCCTCGGCGAGACCATCGGGGAGATCGACACCGCACAGCTCGCCAAGAGTTTCGAAACGATCTCCGCCACGTTCAAGAACTCCCCGCCGGACGTGAAGAGCGCCGCGAACGGGCTCTCCGCACTCTCCAGGACCGTCTCCGAGCGAGACGCGCAGCTCGCCACCCTCCTCAAGGGCAGCAAACAGCTCACCAAGACCCTCGCCAACAAGAAGAGCAGCTTCGAAACCCTCCTGGAGGACGGCAATCTGCTCCTCGGCGAGATCCAGGCGCGCCGCGACTCCATCCATCTGCTGCTGACCGGCACCCGTGATCTGGGCACCCAGCTCACCGGGCTCGTCGCCGACAACAACAAGCAGCTGAAGCCCACGCTCAACGCGCTCAGCCGGGTCACCGCGGTCCTGCAGAAGAACCGCAAGAGCCTCGACAAGGTGCTGTCGCTCGCCGGGTCGTACAACAGGCTCGTCGGCAACACCCTCGGCAACGGCCGCTGGTTCGACAACTACGTCTGCGGTGTCGTCCCGAAGAACTACCTGCCCGCCGGCACACCACCGGCGACCGGGTGTATGCCTCCCAAGCAGGAAGGCGGCAGCTGACATGAGACTCACGCGCATCGTCGGCATCGGCGCCGGCCTCGCCGTCGTGGCCGTGGCGGCCACCACCGGGGTGATGGCCCTGGACGAAGAAGGAACGACGACCGTCACCGCGTACTTCGACCAGGCCACCGGTGTCTACGCCGGATCGGACCTCCGGATCCTCGGTGTGAAGGTCGGCACCGTCGAATCGGTGAAACCGCGCGGCAAGGAGGTCAAGGTCGTCCTGCGCGTCGACAAGGGAATCAAGGTCCCCAAGGAGGCGCACGCCGTCGTCGTCGCGCCCAGCCTCGTCGCCGACCGGTACATCCAGCTCGCACCCGCCTACAGCGGGGGAGCGGTCCTGGCAGACGGTGCCGAACTGCCCGCCGCGAACAACGCCACGCCCGTGGAGGTGGACCAGTTGTACGAGTCCATCACCGACCTCGCCGGCGCGCTCGGACCGGATGGGGCGAACGCCCAAGGCGCGTTCGCCGGGCTCCTCGACACCGGGGCCAAGAACCTCAAGGGCAACGGCAAGGACATCGGGGACTCCATCGAACAGTTCGGCAAGGCCACGAAGACCCTCGACAAGAGCAGCGGGGACCTCTTCGACACACTGTCCTACCTGCAGACCTTCACCACGATGCTGAAGGAGAACGACGGCAATGTGCGTGCCGCCGAGCAGCAGCTGAACTCCGTGACCGGCTTCCTGGCCGACGACAAGAAGAACCTCGGTGCCGCGCTCAAGGAGCTGGGCACCGCACTCGCCCAGGTCAAGACCTTCATCCAGGACAACCGCGGGGCACTCAAGAAGAATGTGGACGCCCTCGTACCGCTCACCCAGACCCTCGTCGACCAGCGGGCCTCGCTCGCCGAGTCCCTCGACACGCTGCCGCTCTCCGCGGGCAACGTCATCAACGCGTACGACCCGACGAACCGGACCCTCAACGGCCGGACCGACCTCAACGAGCTCAGCATGGGCGGGCCGCTCACCGAATCCACCGTGAGTCTCGAAGGGCTCTCCCCGGTGACCGCCGAACGGCGAAAGGCCCTGCCCTCGCTGCCGCTCCCGGCAGTGGGCACCGTCTACGGCACGCCGGAGGGCACCCGGACAACGACGAACAACAACAAGGGGGCGAACCGATGAGCCGTACCCTCCGCAGACCCGGGGCCCTCGCGACCACCGGTGCGGCCACCCTGATCGCCTTCGGCCTCTGCTGCGTTCTCGTCGTCAGGGGCTGCGAGGCCCCTCGGCTCAGCGGCATCGAACAGCTGCCGCTGCCCGGCGGCGCGGACCTCGGAGACCATCCGTACGAGATCACCGCCGACTTCGCGGACGTACTCAGCCTCGCCCCGCAGTCCTCGGTGAAGGTCAACGACGTCTCCGTCGGCCGCGTCACCAAGATCTCCCTCGCCCCGGACAGCTGGCAGGCCAGGGTCACCATGCGCGTCAACGGGAAGGTGGAACTGCCCGCCAACGCGTACGCCCACCTGGAACAGTCCAGCCTCCTCGGCGAGAAGTACATCCAGCTCTCACCACCAGCGACCGGCACCGCCCGGGGCACACTCACCGACGGTGCGAAGATCCCGCTCACCCGCACCAACCGGAACCCCGAGGTCGAAGAGGTCCTCGGCGCCCTGTCGATGCTCCTCAACGGCGGCGGCATCAACCAGCTCAAGACCATCACGACCGAACTCAACAAGGCGTTGGCCGGGCAGGAACCGCAGATCCGGTCCATGCTCAGCCGCGTCGACACCCTCGTCACCAACCTTGACGACCACAAGAAGGACATCACCGAGGCACTCGACGGTGTCAACCGGCTCTCCACCACCCTCGCCACCCGCAGACAGGACGTGGGCAAGGTCCTCACCGGGCTCAGCCCCGGGATGAAGGTCCTGGAGAAGCAGCGCGGCTCGCTCCTCACCATGCTGCGCGCACTCGACACCCTCTCCACCGTCGCCGTCGACACCGTCAACAAGAGCAAGGCGGACACGATCGCCGACCTGAAGGCCATCGCCCCCACCCTCGAGGCGCTCGCCGACTCCGGCAACGACCTGCCGGACTCCCTCCAGGTGCTGTTCACCTATCCGTTCACGGACGAGGTGCTGCGTGGTGTCAAGGGCGACTACCTCAATGTCTACCTGGACATGACGGCCGCCCCCGGGACACAGATCATCCCGCCCTACGACCCGGACGCCGACACGGCGACCGGTACACCGGCAACGGCCAGATCGGCCGGCTCGGGACTGCCACTGCCTCTTCCCTCGATCACCACTGAGGGAGCGACCACGACCACGCCGTCCGGAACGCCCTCCCGGAAGCCGTCCCAGAGATCTTCGGACAAACCGGCGGACACGCCTTCGGCCTCGGAGGGGAGCAACGGATGATCACCCTCGCCATCCGGCTGAAGAACATCTCGTTCCTGATCATCGCAGTGCTGGTGCTCGGCTATCTGGGTGTCCGCTACGCCGACCTCGGCCACTACATCGGCATGCGTGACTACTACACCGTCAAGGTCCAACTCACCCGGACCGGCGGACTGTTCACCCACTCCAACGTCACCTACCGGGGAGTCTCCGTGGGCCGCGTCGGCCCGATCGAACTCACCGACGACGGTGTGGAGGCCGAGCTGCGCATCGACAAGTCCGCACCCCCCATCCCCGACGACCTGAAGGCCGTCGTCGCCAACCTCTCCGCCGTCGGCGAGCAGTACGTCGATCTGCGGCCGACCCGCACCGACGGGCCCTACCTGGAGAACGGCTCGGTCATCGACCATGCCGCCACCACCGTCCCGGCACCGGTGACGAATGTCCTCACCAGCGTCAACGACCTCGCCGGTTCCGTCGACCTGGAATCGCTGCGGACCGTGGTCGACGAGTTCGGCACCGCGTTCGACGGGCGCGGCGACGACCTCCAGGTCCTCCTGGACACCGGCAGCGACTTCGTGCAGGCGGCCGACGACGCACTGCCCACCAACACCAAGCTGATGGCCGACGGCGAGATCGTGCTGCGCACCCAGGCCGAACAGGGCGAAGCACTCAAGGGATTTGCCTCCGGGGCCAAGGAGCTGGCAGCCCAGCTCAAGGGCTCCGACACGGACCTCCGCAAGCTGATCGCCGCCGCGCCCGATGCGACCGAGCAGATCAGCGGACTGCTGCGCGATCTCGACCCCGGTTTCGGGATCGTCGTCGCGAACCTCCTCACCACGTCCGAGGTCGCCGTCACCCGGCAGCGCGGCATCGAGGAACTCCTCGTGAAACTGCCCGCGGTCGCCGCGGCCGGAGCGAGCGCCGTGGACGAGGGCGGCGCCCGGTTCGGTATGTCGGTCACCTTCTTCGAACCACTGCCCTGCACCGACGGATACGGCGGCACGACCTATCGCAACGGTCTCGACACGACAACCGGTCCCGAGGTCAACACCAAGGCGCGGTGCACCTCCTCACCCGGCACCGGCATCAACGTACGCGGCAGCGCCAACGCGCCGAAGGGCCCAGCCGTACCCGAACCCGCCAAACCGGGCTCGATGCTCCTGGGCGCCGACGCGGGAGGCACCCTGCCGGGCGTACTCGGGGCCACGGCGAACACGTCACCCGCCACGAACGGCATGGCCGGGCTGCTGGGACTGGAGGCCGGCGAGTGAACCCCCGTACCAGAGGTCTCATGGGCTGGGCGGTCGTGCTCGCCGCCGTACTGATCTGCGCCTTCGGCGTCTCGGCGTACACACAGGCGCGTGGCGACGACACCCTCGCTTACGCGAAGAGCCGCGACGCGGCCCTGGCGGCGGGCAAGCACCATCTCGCCCGCCTGAACAGTCTGAACGGCAAGGACGCCACGAGCGTGGACGCGGGGCTGCGGCAGTGGCTCGATGTCTCCACCGGGCCGCTGCACGACCAGCTGAAGCGGACCCGGAGCAAGGATGCGAACGACCTGAGGAAGAGCGGCAGCACGGCCCGCGGCACCGTCACCGACGTGGCGCTCACCGCGCTCGACGAACGCGCGGGTACGGCCGAGCTGATCGCTGCCGTCGACGTCCGGGTCACACCGCGCACCGGCGGGGCCGGCACCGAGCGCAAACGGTTCGAGGCCACGCTCGCCCGTACCCCGGACGGCTGGAAGGTCAAAGCACTCACCGCGATTCCGGTGGGTGCCGCATGAGGCATGGGGGAGGACGGCGATGGTGAGCACCGAGGAGAAGACCGAAGCCGAGGTGGAGGAGCCCAGGAGCCCGGAGACCACCGGGGACGAGCCCGACGAGGCCGGGGTGTCCGCGGCCACCCGCCACCTGCGGCGCACCGCGGTCGTGCTGCTGGTCGTCGCCCTGGTTGTGGCGGGAGGCGGATTCTTCGTCGGGGCCCAGCAGATGAGGGACACTCCCGCTACCGACAATCTCGCGCTCAGCGACACCGAGGCGACGACCCGCGTCGTGGGCGACGTGAGCAGCGCACTGGGCAAGGTCTTCTCGTACGGTCCACAGGACACCGCAGGCACCAAGGAGTCCGCGAAGCAGCTCCTCGGGGGAAAGGCGCTGCGGCAGTACGCGGCTCTGTTCGGCCAGGTCGAGAAGCAGTCCAGGGACCAGAAGCTGACCCTCACCACGCATGTCGTACGCGCCGGGGTCAGCCGGCTCTCCGGTACCAGCGCCCATCTTCTCGTCTTCCTCGACCAGGTCTACGAGCGCCGGGGCAAGCCCGCCACCACGGCGGCCGCCCAGCTCTCCGTCACCGCCGAACTCCGGGACGGGCACTGGAAAATCGTGGACATCACCTCCAGATAGCCAGGCCACAGCCACAGCCACAGCCCATCGGGCATCCACCGCTCAGCTCAGCCGGCAAGGGAGAGACAGCAATGGCACGGGTACGGACGACGAAGAACCCACTGGTGGTGGCGGCGATCGTGCTGACGGCCCTGGCGGCCGGCAGCGCGGCCCGGGGCGGCTGGTCCTGGTACGGGGCCGCGCACGACGACTCGGCCGGCTACGGGCAGACCCGCGACGACGCCCTGGCGGCGGGCGAGCAGGCCGTGCAGAACCTGAACACGCTCGACCATCAGAAGCTGGACCAGGGCCTGGACAGCTGGGAGGACTCCACCACCGGCGATCTGCACCAGCAACTCGTGGACGGACGCAGCGGGTTCGAGAAGCAGATCCAGGAGGCGAAGACCCTGAGCACCGCCAAGGTGCTGTCCGGTGCGGTCACCGAACTCGACGACCGGACCGGCAAGGCATCGGTGATGGTGGCCTTGCGGATCACCGTGACGGCACCGAAAGGAAAGCCCGCGGTGAAGGAGAGCCGGATGCTCGGCCGGCTCACCCGCACGTCCGAGGGGTGGAAGCTCAGTGCCCTCGGTCAGGCGCCGGTCGGGAACACGGCCGGCTGAAGCCGCCGGGCCCCATCCGATCCATTCCATCACCGAGAGGAACTCCGGACATGTCGACGACCCGCCACCTCGTGAACCGTCAGCGCCGGTTGGCGACCGTGGCCGCCGCGGAGCGCACGACCGCACCACCGCGCAGGAAAGGGCGGACCGGCGAGGACGAGCAGCAGTCCGTGGTCACGCCGGACCTCGAGGAGTCATCGGATTCCCGAGACACGGAGCAGACGGAGGAAGAGGAGGCGGGCGAGGCGCGGGGTGAACAGCCGCGCACAGTGCCCCGCCTGCGGATCCGGCTCCCTGCCGTGCTCTGCGCACTCACCGTCCTCCTCGGCGCCTTCGCCGCCTGGTCGTTCACCGCGGCCGACGGGCTGCGCGGCGACGCGAGCCGCCGGAACACCGCACTGACCGACATCAGCCGTACCAGCGAGGTGAAGGGGCAGATCACCGAGGCGGTCGGTGCGGTCTTCTCGTACAACTACGCCGCCACCGCCAAGTCCGAGCAGGCGGCGCGGACTCACCTGGTCGGCAAGGCCGTTCAGCAGCACAAGGACATGCTCGCGGAGGTGCGGGCGCAGGCGCCGAAGCAGAAGCTCGTCCTCACCACGACCGTCACCGAGAGCGGTGTGGAACTCCTCGACGGCGACCGGGCCCGGCTGCTGATCTTCGCCGACCAGAGCAACACCCGTACCGGCAAGTCGGACGAGACGACCTACGCGGCGGCCATGTTCACCGTGGACGCTGTTCGCCGCGGCGGCACCTGGCGGATCTCCGCCATCGATACGTTCACCCAGTGACCCGGGGGCGAGGGGAGCACGCATGAGGTTCAACGGCACCATCCGCCGCGGAATCGGCGGCACGGCAGCCGCGGTCGCCGCGATGGCCGCACTCACCGCGTCCCAGGCACCGGGACTCGTCCGCCATGAACAGACCGCGAAGGAGCGCCAGGAGGCCGACGAGGTCATGTGGTCGCACGTGCCCAACGACGACTCGTACCACACCGAACTGCCGCCGCTGCAATCGCCTCAGCCGCCGAAGGCGGGTGTGAAGCAGAGCCCGGCCGCCGCCCGGACCTGGGCCGAGGCGGGCATCCCGGCCACGGTGCTCGCCGCCTACCGCAAGGCGGAGAGCGCGCTCGGCCGCACCGACCCCGGATGCCATCTGCCGTGGCAGTTACTCGCGGCGATCGGCAAGGTCGAGTCCGGCCATGCCGGCGGGGGACGGGTCGACGCCCACGGCACGACGCTGAGCCCGATCCTCGGGCCGGTGCTCAACGGTGCGGGCTTCGCCAACATCCCGGACACCGACGGCGGCGCGTACGACGGTGACAGGACGTACGACCGGGCGGTCGGCCCGATGCAGTTCATCCCCTCCACCTGGGCCCATTGGGGCAAGGACGGAAACGGCGACGGCCGCCGCGATCCGAGCAACGTCTACGACGCCGCCCTGGCCGCCGGGTACTACCTGTGTGCCGGACCGCGCGATCTGTCGGTGAAGGCCGATCTGGACCGGGCGATCCTCAGCTACAACCACTCGGACACCTATCTGCGCACCGTGCTGTCCTGGCTGGAGTTCTACCGCAAGGGCGTCCACCCGGTGGCCGACGGCAAGGGCCCCGTACCGAAGAGCCCAGGCGCGGGCGGACCGAACAAGCCGACGCACCCGGTGGGCGGCCCCGGTGCCCCGGGCGGCGGCATCATCGTGGGCCCGCAGCCCGGCGGTTCGCCCGGCCCCTCGTCATCGGCGTCCCCGAAGCCCTCCGAATCGCCGACCGGTTCCCCGGACCCGACCGGTTCCCCGGACCCCACCGATCCGGGCGGCTCCCCCGATCCGACCGGCAGCGGACCGGCCTCCCCGGACCCCGGCACGTCGAGCCCCGACCCCGGTACCTCGGCACCCGGCTGCCCGACGGACTCCGCATCCCCCGACCCGACCGACTCGGCCGGAGCCACCGAGTCCCCGTCGCCCGACCCGGGAACGAGCGAGGAGCCGTGCGCCACGCGGTCGGGCTCAGCGTCCGCCGGCTGACAGCACCTCGGCCAGGTCGTACCGCACCACCTCTTCCAGCTGCGCGTAGGTGCAGCTGTCCGGGGTGCGGTCCGGCCGCCACCGGCGGAACTGGGCGGTGTGCCGGAAACGGTCGCCCTCCATGTGGTCGTACGCCACCTCGCAGACCCGCTCGGGACGCAGCGCCACCCACGACTGGTCCTTCTTCCCGGACCAGCGGCTCGGCGTCCCGGGCAGCCGGGCACGCTCGTGCGCCTCGGCGTCCGCCCAGGCCGCCCAGGGATGGCCGGCGAATTCGATGCGCAGCGGCTCCAGCTCCGCGACCAGTTCCTCGCGCCGCTTCATCGAGAAGGCCGCACAGACTCCGACGTGCTGCAGTACGCCATCGGAGTCGTACAGGCCGAGCAACAGCGAGCCGACGACGGGGCCGCTCTTGTGGAAGCGGTACCCCGCCACCACACAGTCGGCGGTCCGCTCGTGCTTGATCTTGTACATCACCCGAGTGTCGGGACGGTACGGCAGATCGAGCGGTTTGGCGACCACACCGTCGAGCCCCGCGCCCTCGTACCGTTCGAACCACTCCTGGGCGAGGGCCGGGTCCGTGGTCGCCGGTGCGAGATGGACGGGGGCCGACGCACCGGACAGGGCCGCCTCCAGAACGGCGCGCCGGTCGGACTGCCTGATGGAGAGCAGCGAATCGTCACCCACCGCCAGGATGTCGAAGGCGACCAGACTGGCCGGGGTCTGCTCGGAGAGCAGCCGCACCCGGGAATCGGCGGGGTGGATGCGCTCGCTGAGCCGGTCGAAATCCAGCCGGCCGTCGTACGCGATCACGATCTCGCCGTCGATCACACAGCGCGGCGGAAGATTGTCCCGGACGGCGGTGACCAGCTCGGGGAAGTAGCGGGTGAGCGGCTTCCCGGTGCGGCTGCCGATCACCACCTCGTCGCCGTCGCGGTGCACGACGGCGCGGAAGCCGTCCCACTTGGCCTCGTACTGCATACCGGGCGGGATCTTCGAGACGGACTTGGCGAGCATCGGCTTCACAGGCGGCATCACCGGCAGATCCATGGCCCCGATTCTTGCCCATGGGTGGACATACGTCTCCCGATATGCGGCGTATGTGAGCCAGGCCTACCGTGACCGTCATGGGTGCAGCGGGAAAAGCGGTGGAGCTGGAAGCCGACGGACGGGCCGTACGGCTGTCCAGTCCGGACAAGGTCTACTTCCCGGAGAAGGGCTACACGAAGAGGGACGTGGCCGAGTACTTCCTGGCCGTGGGCCCCGGCATCACGCGCGCCCTGCGCAATCGGCCGACCACCCTCCAGCGCTTCGTGGACGGTGTCGAAGGCGAGTTCTTCTACCAGAAGCGGGCCCCGAAGAACCTCCCCGACTGGATTCCCACCGCCAGGATCGCGTTCCCCAGCGGCCGTCCCGCCGACGAGATCTGCCCCACCGAGCTCGCGGCCGTCATCTGGGCGGCCAACCTCGGCACGCTCACCTTCCACCCCTGGCCGGTCCGGAGCACCGACACCGACCATCCGGACGAGCTGCGCATCGACCTCGACCCACAGCCCGGTACGGAGTACGCCGACGCGGTGAGGGCCGCCCATGAGCTGCGGTCCGTGCTCGACGACCACGGTCTGCGCGGCTGGCCCAAGACCTCCGGCGGCCGGGGCATCCATGTCTTCGTCCCCATCGAGCCGCAGTGGACCTTCACCGAGGTCCGGCGCGCCGCCATCGCCGCCGGGCGCGAACTGGAACGCAGGATGCCGGACAGAGTGACCACCGCCTGGTGGAAGGAGGAGCGCGGAGAGCGGATCTTCGTCGACTTCAATCAGACCGCCCGCGACCGCACGATCGCCTCCGCCTACTCCGTACGCCCTTTTCCGCACGCCCCGGTCTCCGCCCCGCTGCGCTGGGAGGAGATCGACGACGCCGAACCGGGCGACTTCGACATCAGGACCATGCCGAAGCGCTACGCGGAGGTGGGTGACGTGCACGCGGACATGGACGAGCACGCCTTCCGGCTCGACGGGCTGCTGGAGCTGGCGGACCGCGACGAGCGGGAGCGCGGTCTCGGCGACATGCCGTACCCGCCGGAATACCCGAAGATGCCGGGCGAACCGAAACGGGTCCAGCCGAGCAGGGCCCGGCGCGACGAGGACGGCGATGCATGAGCGCACCCGGCCTGGAGCCCGTCACCCCGCGCGGGGAACATGCCCGGCCCCCGGCCCGCGGTGACCGATGGGCGGCGTTCAAGGCGTCCCCGTATCTGCCCGCCCTTGTGCTCCTGTTCATCATCGCGGCCGCGGCCGGTCTCTTCGCGGGCTCCTACACGTACGCGATGGCCAACCCGACCCCGCGCAACATCCCGGCCGCGGTGGTCGGCCACCTCGACACCCTGCGCGACAAGGTCTTCCTCGACCGGCTGGAGGGCGCGCTCGACACCTCGCTGGTACTGCACGAGTACGCCACCGGAGCCGAAGCCCGCATCGCGCTGGAGGAGCAGAAGGTCTTCGCCGTCCTGCGGTCCGAGAACGACGGGGTCGGCCTGGACGTCGCGAGCGCGTCCGGAGCCTCGGTCGCCCAGCTGCTCGCCGAGTCCACGCTGAAGGTGGGCGAAGCGGCCCATGTGCCGGTGAAGGTCACGGATGTGAAGCCCCTGCAGCGGGGCGACCCGCGCGGCCTCGCTCTCTTCTACATCTCGCTCGCCGCGGTGGTCGTCGGGTTCCTCGGCGCGATCCAGCTGAGTGTGCACGCCAAGGCGCTGGAGCCCCTGGAGCGGATCGGGTTCACCGTCGCCTACGCCCTGCTCGGCGGGTTCGCCATCACCGCCGTGGTGGACTGGCTGCTCGACTCCGTCGACCTGCCGTTCGTCCAGTCGTGGATGATCCTCGCCTTCACCATGTTCACCACGGGCATGGTCTTCAACATGTTCAACGTCCTGATCGGGCGCTGGGCGATGATCCCCACCTGGGGACTGATGGTGATGCTCGGCAACCCGTCCTCCGGTGGCGCGGTGTCCTGGCCGCTGTTGCCGTCGGTGCTCGGCTTCATCGGCCGCTGGCTTCCCCCGGGCGCCTCGGTCAACGCCCAGCACGCCGCCGTCTACTACCAGGGGCACCAGCGGGTCTTCCCGTACCTGGTCCTCGCCGGCTGGGCGCTGGTCTCCTGCACGGTGTTCTGGGTATGGCGCCACCGGCACCCGGAAGGCCGTGACCACATGCCTCAGCATGCGGCCACGGCCACCTGATGGTGCGCGGGCCGGCTACAGCTCCTTGATCCGGATGTCGCGGTACGAGACCACGTCCGTGGTGCTGTGGACCTGGAGTCCGATGTAACCGGAGGCGTACCGCCGGCCGTCGGTGCCCGGGTCGTCGCCCCGCGGCGGCTCGAAGACCTGGCCGCCGTTGTTGTCGAACTCGTTCAGCAGGACACCGTTGCGGTAGACCGAGTAGTGCTGGTCCACCACCCGGATCTCGTAGTCGTTCCAGGTGCCCTTGGACGTGACGCCGGCGCCGGCCAGACCGATCCGGTCGAAGCCGTAGATCGAGCCGGTCTTGTACATGTCGCCGTCCGGACGGTCGAGGATCTGCACCTCATGGCCGTACTTGATGGCGACCCACT
Organism: Streptomyces sp. NPDC088246; assembly: GCF_044741025.1. Taxonomy (NCBI): domain Bacteria; kingdom Bacillati; phylum Actinomycetota; class Actinomycetes; order Kitasatosporales; family Streptomycetaceae; genus Streptomyces; species Streptomyces sp. NPDC088246. Next base: position 115,500 of record NZ_JBIURV010000009.1, on the reverse strand, counting down.
CCGGACGCGACTCCTCCGGGTTGTCGTGGACGTTCGGGAAGCGGACGAACACACCGCTGTTGGCGTTGCCGGTGCCGGGGGCGTCGTCGCGCCACTGGAGCTTGAGCGAGAAGTCGCCGTACTGCCGGCCCGGGAACCAGAGCATGCCCATGCCGTCCACGGTGGTGGAGCTGGTGATCGTCCCGTCCGCGTTGAGCCCGAACTTGCCGCCACCGACCTGCTGCCACTTGGCGAACGACGCCGCCGTGCCGTCGAAGAGCTTCGTGTAGCCCTCGTCCTGGCCCGGCTTGCCGATCCCCGACTGCTTGGCCGCCCGGTAGATCTTCTTGTGCTCGCGTGCGTCGATCACACCGGCGGCGAGCAGCTTGTCGAGGACGCTGTCGACGTGCTTGAGGAACAGCGCGTGCGACGACCAGTCCTTCTCGTCCTCGATCAGCTCATTGATCGTGCAGCGGTTGCCGGTGATGCGGTTGGGAACCCCGGTGTCGACGGTGCCGACGATGACGGTGAGCCGCTCGTCGAACTCCGGGCAGTTCGGCGCCGGTACGCCTCCGCTCTCCGCGACGGTGAACGACACCTGCTTCGCCACCGAGGTGTTGCCCGCCTTGTCCGTCGCCCGGTGGGCGACGGTGTGGTAGCCGACCCGGTCGACGATGACGGTGGTGGTATACACGAGGTACGGGCCGCCGTCGAGCGAGTACTCGATCCTGTCCACGCCCGATTCGGCGTCGGTCGCGGTGACCGTCACCTTGGCGCTGGTGATGTAGGCGTTGTCGGAGTTCTTGTCGCCCTCCACCTTGGCCGAGGTCTCCGGCGGCGTCTTGTCCTGCGTCGGCGGTGCGACGACGGTGAAGCCGACCGACTTCTCGGCCGCCGTGTTGCCCGCCCTGTCGGTGGCCCGGTAGCGGACCTGGTGCGTGCCGGTCTCGTGCACCATCACGGGCGCGGTGTACGGCTGCCAGGCGCCGTCCGCCCCGATCGCGTACTCGATGGTGTTGACGCCGGACCCGGTGTCGGAGGCGGTCACGGTGACCGTCGCCATCCCCAGGTACTGCCCCTGGTCGTCCTTCTCGCCGGACACGGTCGCCGAGGTCTCCGGAGGCGTCTTGTCGTCCGTCGGCGGCGCGGCGACCGCGAAGCCGACCGACTTCTCCGCTGCCGTGTTGCCCGCCCTGTCGGTGGCGCGGTACCGGATCGTGTGCGTCCCGACCTCGTTCACCACGATCGGTGTGGTGTACGGCTGCCAGGCGCCGTCCGCCCCGACCGCGTACTCGACGGTGTCGACACCGGAGCTGTCGTCGGTCGCCGAGAGAGTGACCGTCGCCTGACCGATGTACGCGCCGTCGGCGTTCTTGTCGCCGTCGACCTTCGCCGAGGTCTCGGGCGCGGTGGTGTCCGTACCGCCGCCGTCCGTGACGGTGAGGATGCCCTGCATCGCCTCGTGCCCCGGCATGGTGCAGTGGTAGAAGTAACGGCCGGGGGAGAGCGTGACCTCGGCGGTGTGCTTGCCGCCCTGGTCGTCGGCCGGGTTGGCCAGGATGTTCAGCGTGACGTCGTTGTTGAACTCCGGGTCCGAGACGCTGAACGTCAGGGTGTGCGGCATCCCCGTGGTGTTGCCCGTCGCCGCGCTGTTCTCGAAGACGATGGTCGCCTTGCCGGCCACCGCGGTCTTCGGAGCGGACAGATAGTGGTCGATGGGGTCGCCCGCCGTCCAGGTGAGGACCTGGTCGGCCGCCGCAGCGGCGGGCTCCACCGTACGGCCGTAGGCCGCCGTCGAGGTCAGCCCCAGCATCATCAGGAACGAACCCAGCAGGGCGAGCCACAACCGGGCGGGCCGGAACCGCCGTCGCGAGAAGATCGATCGGTGTCTCACTGCACTGCCGCCTTCCTGGCCAGATCCTCGGCGGCCGGGGTCGGACCGCCGCCCTTGTATGTCACACGCCACAGCGCGGACTTGGAGTCGGAGGTGAAGAAGCCGCGCCCGTAGTCGAGGACATACAGCGAACCGTCCGGGGCGAACTTCCAGTCCATCAGGTTGCGGATGCCGTCCGCGCCGACCGGGATGATCTTCTTCAGGGACTCGGCGTGCGTGGGCAGACCGCCCTTGCCGACCGTCTTCGGGTCGGTGAGCACGGCGTGCCGCGGCTGGGTGTCGTCGTAGAAGTCACCGACGAACCACTTGCCGTCCCAGTAGGAGGGCCACTTGTCGGTGCTGGTGCTCGCCGCGTCGTACCGGTAGACCGGGCCGTTCATCGTGGCCTGACCGCCGCCCTTGAGCCACGGCAGCAGCTGCTTCTGCTCCTCCACCTTGTAGCTCGGGATGCCGTTCGCGTCGCGCGGGTAGTCCACACCACCGCCCTGCGGCGAGTACCAGATGGTGTTGGACGTGATCGGCGGCAGGTTCACCAGGCCGTCGTTGTTCGGAGACTCGTTCTTGGGGTGGTCGCAGTCGTACCAGCCGAGCGGCTTGCCCGGGTCGGGCAGATTGCGGTCCCGGTAGGGCTGCTTGTTGCCCATGCAGTACGGCCAGCCGTGGTTGCCCGCCTTGGTGATCGCGGCGAACGTGTCGTACTTGGCCGGACCCCAGGTGGTGCTCGGCGAGCCCGCGTCGGGGCCGACCCAGCCCGCGTACAGCGTGTCGGTGGTCTTGTCGACGGAGATCCGGGCCGGGTTGCGCACCCCCATCACATAGATCTCGCCGCGGGTCCTGCCGCCGCCCTCGTCCGGCTCCTTGCCGGTGAAGAGATTGCCCTCGGGCAGGGTGTACGTGCCGTCGTCCTCGGGGTGGATCCGCAGGATCTTCCCGTTGAGGTTGTTCGTGTTGCCCGCGGTGCGCCGGGCATCGGCGAAGGAGACGCCCTTGTAGTTCGGCTGCGGGTTGTTTCCGGAGTAACCGTCGCTGAAACCGGAGGAGTTGTTGTCACCGGTCGCGATGTACAGGTTGCCCTTGGAGTCCCACGCCATCCCGCCGCCGGCGTGGCAGCAGCTGTGGACCTGCACCGGCCAGTGCAGCAGCACCTTCTCGGAGGACAGATCCAGCTTGTTGGTGGCTGGATCGAGGGTGAAACGGGAGACCTGACGCACTGCCATCTGCTTGTCGCGGTCGATCTTCGAGTGGGGCGTGTAGTGCAGATACACCCAGCCGTTCTTCTCGAAGTCCGGGTCCAGCTCGATCCCGAGCAGCCCCTCCTCGACCTTGACCAGTTCGTCGCCGCCACCCTTGTTGCCGAAGATCGTCAGCTCACCGGCGAGGGTGACTTTCTTGGTCTTCGGCTCGTAGACATGGATCTGTCCCAGACCCTTGCCGATGTCCGGGTTGTTCCAGTCGGTGACGACCGGCTTGCTGCTGTCGGCGCCACCGCGCCCGATGTACAGCACCCGTCCGTCCGGGGCGACAACCAGGCCGTGCGGCTCGCCGATCTGGTCGTTCCGGCCCGGCTGATTGGGCTGGGTGACGCGCTCCGCCTTGTAGTTGGAGTTGATCGTCGCCTTGCAGTCGGCCTGCGAGATCCGCGTCGTCCAGTCGAGCGCGCCGCGCAGATGGTCGCGGAAGTCGGTCTCCGCGAAGCTGTCGACCGTACCGCCCATCGCCGTGTAGAAGGACCTGCCGCCGTCGTAGTCCCGGCACCAGGAGACCGGGTGGTCCCAGCCGTTGGCGCCCGCGCCCGGCTTGTACGTGATCTCCCGGACGCGCGCCACGGTGTGTACATCACCGGACGGATTCTTCGTCCAGTTCAGCCACTTGTCCGGGCGCTTCCATTCCAGCGGCAGGTTCTTGGTCGCCGGGTGTTGCCGGTCTCCGATCTCAACCGTCGCACGCTGTACGTTGGTTGGGCTGCCGGCCGCCGGACGGGCCCCGACCAGACCGGTGAACCAGTCCGAGTACGGCTCGGTGCGCGCCGCGTCATGGATGCCGAGGAATCCGCCGCCCGCCTCCATGTACGCCTCGAGACCCGCCTCCTGCTCCGGGTCGAGCACATCGCCGCCACCGGTCAGGAAGACGACGGCGTTGTACTTGCCGAGTTGCTTGCCGTTGGTGAAGACGGCCGGGTCGTCCGTGGCGACGGTCCTGAACCGACCGGCCTCCGGCCCGGTGAGCCCGATCTTCTCGATTGCCGCGATCCCGGCGTCGACGGTCGGGGACTCCTCGGTGGCGGAGGCGTGGAACACCAGCACCTTGACGTTGGCACCACCCGGCGGCGACGGCAGGGACAACGTTGTCGCCATACTTCGTGGCGGTTCCGGATAGGGCCTGGCGCTGGCGGCGTTGCCGCCGAGCAGGGAAGCGGTCAGTGCGCCGGCCGCCAGAGCCGCCGCAAGTCCGCGTCGCGATCTGGACCTGTGATGTGGTGTGCGCTGCATGTGGTCACCCACCCCTCTTTGGTCACTGCAACAGCGGATGAAGCTAGACCTCTTTTCGCGGCTCGCCAATAGCTATGGCAGCAATGGCACGAACTTTGTCCTGGGTGTGGATAAACGAAGATCCCCCGGCTACGGTGTGGGCCGTCCGGGGGGCACGTGTGCCCCGCCAACCTCTGCTACCTCTGAAGCCGCCGCAATCCCCGTAACCTCCGTAATCTCCGCGGTCTACGCAGTCTCCGCGTTCTGGGCAAGTTCGCAAAAACTCCGTAAATTCCTTAGTGCAGTGGGGAGTTCGACATGGACAGAAGGAGCTTCAACCGGCGGATTCTGGTCGGCGGTGGGGTGGCGGCCGCCACCGGCGTGACATCGTTGTCGCTCGGTGCGATCGAGGCCAGCTCGGCGGAACCCCCGCCCAAGACCGCCCCGGCCGGAGGTGTCGTCCGCCATCTCAAGCTGTACGCGGAGAAGCTGGCGGACGGTCGGATGGGATACGGCCTGGAGAAGGGCAAGGCATCGGTCCCGGGGCCGCTCATCGAGATCAACGAGGGCGACACCCTGCACATCGAGTTCGAGAACACCATGGATGTGCCGGCCAGCCTTCATGCGCACGGCGTCGACTACGACATCGCGAGCGACGGCACCCGGGTGAACAAGAGCATCGTCGAACCGGGCGGCACCCGCACGTACACCTGGCGCACCCATGCGCCGGGCCGGCGCAAGGACGGCACCTGGCAGCCGGGCAGTGCGGGCTACTGGCACTACCACGACCATGTCGTCGGTACGGATCACGGCACCGGCGGCATCCGGAAGGGCCTGTACGGTCCGCTGATTGTCCGGCGCAAGGGTGACATACTGCCGGACAAGACGATCACGATCGTCTTCAACGACATGACGATCAACAACAAGGCGGCCCACGAGGCACCTGACTTCGAGGCCACGGTGGGGGACCGGCTCGAAGTGGTCATGATCACGCACGGCGACTATTACCACACGTTCCACGTCCACGGTCATCGCTGGGCGGACAACCGGACCGGTCTGCTCAGCGGCCCCGACGACCCGAGCCGCGTGATCGACACAAAGATCGTCGGCCCGGCGGACTCCTTCGGCTTTCAGGTCATCGCGGGCGAACACGTCGGCGCCGGTGCCTGGATGTACCACTGCCATGTGCAGAGCCACTCCGACATGGGTATGGCCGGACTGCTGCTGGTCGCCAAGGCGGACGGCACCGTGCCGGGGTACGACCCACACGACATGATGACCCACGACACGGCCGCGCCGGACAAGACCGCGCCGGACAAGACCGCGCCGGACAAGACCGCGCCGGACAAGACCGCGCCGGACAAGACCGCGCCCGGCAAGACGGCGAAGGAGCCGGCCGCCCAGGACCCGGCGACGCACGGGTCCTGAGCAGTCAGTTCTCCGACACCGCTCCGGCTGCTTCGGCCGTTCCGGTGGCGAGGCGCAGCTGTTCCTCCTCGACGATGCGTCGGGCCAGAGCCCCGTCCGACACATCCACGGCGTCCGGCGTCGTCTCGGCGACGTCGCTGCGCCGTGCGTAGAGGTCGAACAGCCGCTCCTTGCGGGCCAGGATGTTCAGCATCCGCTCGTCGACGCTGTCGGCCGCGAGGAGCCGGTGCACCTGGACGGTCCGTATCTGCCCCATCCGATGGGCGCGGGCCACCGCCTGGTGCTCCATCGTCGGCTTGATCTGCGGTTCGCAGATGATGACGACGGAGGCAGCCTGCATGTTCAGTCCGACACCGCCCGCCTGGATCTGGCTCAGCAGGACGGCATGGCCCTCGACGGCACCGAACCGGTCGATCATCTCCTGGCGCCGGGCAGCCGGGAGACTCCCCGAGAGCGGCCCGAACACACACGTCCCCAGGGCCTGTTCGACCGTGAGGAGCACTTCTCGGAAGTACGAGAACACGACGACCTTGAGGCCGTTGTCCGCGGCCTCTGCGACCAGCTCGCGCAGCCGGTTCAGTTTCGCGGATGTGGCGGGCCGGGCGTACGCGGCCCGGCGCATCCGCATGAACTGCCCGGCGCCCACCGCCGCGCGGTAGGCATCGAGATCGTCCTCGCTGAACTCCTCCCACTCATCGACCTGCACCAGCGCCGGGAGTTCGGTCAGCACATCCTCCTGATTGCGCCGCAGATAGGCCGGGGCGACGGCCCTGCGGAACGCGTGCGAACCGGCGGCTCCATGGGTGGTGCGGATCGAGGGCGCCAGTTCGGGCTGAAGATGACGGACGAGGCTGCGGAACTCCTCGACCCGGTTCTCCATCGGCGTACCCGTCAGGAACAGCACCCGTTCGGTGCGTTGCGTCCAGCCGGACACCGCCCGGGAGCGGCGGGTCTCGGGGTTCTTGACGTAGTGGGCCTCGTCGACCACCAGCATGCCGGGCCTCATGCCGCAGTCCCGGGGGGCCGGCAGGGTGTGCAGGGCATCGAACGTGGTGAGCGCGACCCCGCCGGTCTCGCGCCACTCGGCGAAGGCGCCGTGTCGCTCGGGGCCGTGCACCGGCAGCGCGCGCAGGGTGGAGCGGGAACGGACCTCGCGCGCCCAGTTGATGAGCACGCTCGCCGGACAGACCACCAGGAAGTGTGTCTCGCCCCGCGCCGAGAGGTGCGCGAGCGCGGCAATGGCCTGGACGGTCTTGCCGAGCCCCATTTCGTCGCCGAGGATCACCCGCTTCTGCGCGAGCGCGAACCGGGCGCCGAACGACTGGTAGCCGCGCAGGGAGACGCGCAGATGGGCGTCGTCCAGCCGCAGACCGCGGACCCGGTGCGCGATCCCGGACGGGAGGAACCCCTCGGCCGCGTCCCGGTCGGGGTTGGTGCCCGACATCTCGGCGAGCAGGCTGTAGTACTCGGCGGAGCGCAGCTCGAAATCGACCCACGCGGCGACATCCGACTCCGCGTCCCGCAGCAGATCGACCGACACCTGCCCGAACAGCAGGGGAAGCCCGCGCGCAGTCGCTTCGGCGACGGCGGCCCGTACCGAGGCGACGGCCTCCAGCGCCTGGGCGCGGGCCTGCCGCCGGGTGAACAGCATGCGCAGCCGGCCCCGCGCAGGCCCAGCCGCGGCGAGCAAGGGCTCAAGACGTCCGATGAGCCGGCCCGCCGCAACGACGGCCCGGCGGACGTCCGGTCCGGCCTCGACCAGTCGGTGCAGTGCGGTGACCAGCGCGGTCGTGGATTCGTCCGGGGTGTCCACGTCTATCCGGACCGCGACGGTGTCCCGTACCGCGTGGGCGATCTGCCCGGCCGCGGCCAGCGCCTGGTCTGCGGTCTGAGCGCCGACCCCGGGGATCTGGCGGAGCTCGTAACGGTTCGCCTCGTGGACTTGGCCGACGGTCGTGAAGCCGGCCTGCTCGACCGCGCCGAGCCGCAGTCTGCCCTCGGTGACGTCCTTGAGTCTGGAGACCGGGATGGCCGACAGTTCGTGACGGATGAGGGAGTCGAGCAGCGGAGTCAGCGCCGCGTGCACCGCATCGACGGCGCGGGCATGATCGGCCAGCACCGCGCGCGCCGTGTCCAGCAGCCGCTCGGCCTGCGCCAGCAGCTCCCGGGCGTCCCGTCCCGTGGACGCCCCGGCCTCCGTCGGTCCGGCCTCTGTCATGTACGTTCCTCTGTCCGCGCAGCCCGGCTGCCGTCCTGCCCGGCACCTGCCCCGACCGATTCATATCGTGCCACGCGGCGCCGACAGTGCCTTCGGTTCAGGGCGTGGGCGGTCGGCGTTCCGCCGGGGACAGCAGCAGAACCTCCAGGGCCCGCGCACAGGAGCGGGCCTGCGACAGGAACCACTCGGTGCGCGCTTTTGTGATCACCGACGGCGTGGCCCTGACCGCGAGAGCGAAGCGCGCATACCCGGCGCCGTCCAGCACCGGGACTGCCAGGGTGCGTACCCCGTACGCCGACTCGCCGTCGTTGAGCGCATAGGCGTCCGTCCGTACCTTCGTCAACTCGGTCTCCAGTGCGGCCGGTTCGACGATCGTTCGGTCGGTGAACGCGGGAAGCGGAGGGAGTGAGGAGGGTCCGCCCTCGCCCGGCCGGGCCCAGGCCAGCAGCACCTTGCCGAGCGCGGTGGAGTGCAGTGGCCTGCGCAGCCCCATCTTCGGAGTGACCGAACCACCGGCGACGATCACGGCGTGGGGGCCGCTGCGCAGTGCCAGGTCGGCGGTGGCGCCGGTGCGCTCGGCGAGATCGGTCAGCTCCGGGGCGGCCAGATGCAGACCGCGCTGGTGGTAGGAGAGCCGGCCCAGCTCGGTCACGGCGGGGCCGAGCCGGTAGCGGGACGTACGGGCGTCCTGCTCAAGGAAGCCGGCGCCGAACAGGGTGCGGGCCAGACGGTGCGCGGTGGAGACCGACAGCCCGAGGCGGCGGGCGAGGTCGGAGGCGCTGAGGTCGGGGCCGTTGTCGTGGAAGCAGTGCAGGACGTCCAGGGCGCGCTGTACCGCCTGCGCTCCGCCGGGAGCACGCATTGTCGCGGCCTCGGTCATATCAGGTCACTCTCCGCTCGTGAGGGGGGAAGGCGGGGCATGTAGTTGCCACATTACGGGAGTTGAGAAAGAGGAAACCGGGACTGTGAAACAGTCCGTTCATGCTCAATCCCACATCATGGGCAGCGAGTTGTGAGTCGAGGCGAGTCCATGGCAGGCTGCTGCACGTCACCACCGCCGAGCAGAAGGGAGCAGTGCCATGGCCGGTCGCCGAACCGTGACCCCCGCCCACGCCGCTCCGGTCCTGCTCGTCCTGACGCTGCGCCGTCACATCGACCTGGCGCGGGTCTCCAGCGCCACCTGTCGCTGACCCTTTTCCCTTCCCCCGCTTTCCGTTCCTTAGACCGACCGGCACATGGGGGGGCGGCGTCGCGGGGCTGGGCACGCGCCCCCCCAAGGCCTTAAGGGCCAGGGGGACCCCCTCCCGCGTTGTCGTCAGTCACCAACTCCCCCATAGCTGAAGGCATGGGGGGACCCCCTTCGCGTTGACTCCCTTTTTCCGCCTTGCAGCTGCACGCACCCAGCCCCGCTCCTTCATCCACCCCCCATGTGCCGGTCGGTCTTACTCCCGCCGCGTTTCCGACGCGGCGCGGAGCTCTTTCGCCGTACGCGGTGCCCGCACCCCTGACGTACGTGCCACGCGCCACGACACCATCTGCTTCGCCGACCCCTCGGGAAGACTCCATGACACACGCCGTCCTGCCCCGGACGCTCTGGTTCACCCGCTGTCCCGTACCCACCGCGACCGGCATCGCCGCCGACCGGCATTGGCTCACCGAAGAGTTCGCGCCCGACGGCATCATGGTGCGCTCCCTCCAGGACGCCGCGCCCGATGCCGACCGTGCCGCCCACTTCACCCACGCGCTGCCGGGACTCTTTCGCGAAGGGGGCAACGTCCCCGCCCTGTGGGCCCGTTCGCGTGGCGAGCGGACCCGGCTGATCGGTCTCACCTGGATCGAGGAACGGCAGACCGTACTGGTCAGGCCCGGCTCCGGCATCCGGGGCGTCGACGCCCTGCGCGGGCTGCGGCTCGCCGTTCCCGTGCACGACATCGCCATCGACTTCTGGCGGGCCATGGCACTGCGCGGCTTCGAGGGCGCGCTCGCCTGCGCCGGACTCGCACTGGACGACGCCACCGTCGTCGACGTACCCGCCTCGGAATCAGAAGGCCAGTGGGCCGCCGAGCTGGCGGCGCTGCGGCACGGTGACGTCGATGCCGTGTATGTGAAGGGCGCGCTGGCCGTCGAGGCCGCACGGCGGGCGGGCGCCGAGGTGGCCGTCGAACTCGACGAACTGGCCGACCGCCGGTTCCGGATCAACAACGGCACCCCGCGACCCATCACCGTCCACCAGCAGCTGCTCGACGACCACCCCGACCTCGTCGACCGCTTCCTCGCCGTCCTGCTCAGGGCCGCCGACTGGGCCACCGGACAGCCCGGCGAGGTCGCCCGCATCCTCGGCGCCGAAACCGGGGCGGGCGCCGACGGAGTCGCCGGGGCCTACCGGCCGGGCACCCACCTCAACCTCCACCCCGACCTCTGCCCGGAACGCCTCGCCCTTCTCGCCGAGCAGGAGGCCGGGCTGCGGGCCCACGGCTTCCTGCCCGAATCCGTCGACGTCACGGCCTGGGCCGACCCCGAGCCACTGCGCCGCGCCATCGCACTCACCGCCTCCCGTCCCGCCGTCTCCCCGCTTTTTGCCCCCTGAGCCATGAGGACCCCCGACACCATGAACCTTCCCCGGCCACTGCGTACGACCATCGCCCCTGCGCTCCTCACGATCACCGCACTCCTCGCCCTCACCGCCTGCGGCACCTCCGAGGCCGACAGCGGCAGTGATGGTCTTGGCGCCAAGGGCACGGTGGACATCCGCATCCCCGACCCCGGCAACTCCGGTGTGCTCGCCCTCGGCAAGAAGGACGGCAGCCTCGACAAGGCGCTCGCCAAGGCCGGCGCCAAGGTGCGGTGGACCGGCAGCGCCGGGCCGTTCGCCCCGGCCGCCCAGGCGATGAACGCCGACCAGCTCGACATCGCCACCGGCTCCATCACCTCCGGCATCACCTCGCTCGCCCAGCGCCCCGGCTTCAAGTTCTTCACCGCGGTCGACCCGGACGCGGCGGGTGAAGGAATACTCGTCAAGAACGGCTCCGGCATCGAATCGGTCGCCGATCTGGTCGGCAGGAAGGTCGCCGTCAACCAGGGCGGCACCGGCGAATACCTGCTGCTGAAAGCCCTCGCCAAGGCCGGTATCCCCGCCGACAAGGTCAAGCGGGTCTATCTGCGGCCCGACCAGACAGCCGCCGTCTTCAACGCGGGCAAGGTCGACGCCTGGTCCGTCTGGGCGACCTACGCCGTTGCCGAAATCGGCAGCGGCAAGGCGCACTTCGTCGCCGACGGCGCCGCGATCGGCTCCGACAACTACAGCCTCAACGCCGTGCGCACGGGCTTCGCCGAGCAGCACCCGAAGGTAGTGAAGGCGCTCTACCAGTACCTCCGCGAAGCCGGCGCCAAGGAGAAGCAGAACCCGGCCGCGTACCTGAACGTCTTCACCGACGTCGGACCGACCGCCGTCACCGGCAAGGCCAAGGAGGTCCAGGCCGACTTCACCCGCAAGGGCGGCACGGTCCGCCCCATCGGACCCGAGGACATCAAGCGCTTCGAGGCCGTCGCCGCCTTCTACGCCGAGCAGAAGGTCACCCCGACCGAGGTCGACGTCGCCGCCCACCTCCTCGACATCGAGAAGCTGAAATGAGCGACACCACCCTGCATCCGGGCCTCGTCCGGCCACGCTCCCAACGGCCGGGGGTCCGCAGCCGGAGCTACTCCATGACCGTCCGGGCGCTTGGCCCCCTCGCCCTCCTCGCACTCTGGTGGGCGGCATCCGCCACCGGCCTCCTCACCCCCGACGTACTCGCCTCGCCCGCCGAAGTGCTGCGTGCGGTCGGGGAGTTGTGGGGCAATGGGCAGCTGACCGACGCGCTCACCACCTCCCTCACCCGCTCCGGACTCGGCCTCCTCATCGGGCTCGCCGCCGGGCTGACCCTCGGCATCACGACCGGATTCACGCGCCTGGGCGACGAACTCCTCGACTCCTCCCTCCAGACCCTGCGCACCATCCCGTTCCTCTCCCTGGTGCCCCTGTTCATGGTCTGGTTCGGGATCAACGAGACCGCGAAGATCCTGCTCATCGCCGTCGCCACCACCTTCCCGATGTATGTGTCCACGTCGAGCGGGGTGCGCAACACCGACCCGAAGCTCATCGAAGCCATGCGCAGCTTCGGCATGGGCCGGCTCGCTCTCGTACGCGAAGTCGTCCTTCCCGGAGCCCTGCCGTCCCTGCTCGCCGGGCTGCGGCTCTCCATGACACTCAGCGTCATCGCACTGATCGCCGCCGAGGAGATCAACGCTACGGCCGGCATCGGCTATCTGATGTCCCAGGCGCAGAGCTACGCCCGCACCGACATCCTCGCCGTCTGCATCCTCATCTACGGGCTGCTCGGACTCACCGCCGACATCGTCGTACGGCTGCTGGAACGCATGCTGATGCCATGGCGCACCCCGCAGGGAGCCACCCGATGAGCGATCGGACCCCTCATTCACCTGCGGTGCGGGTACGGGGACTGCGCCGCGTCTTCGGCGACCGTGCCGTGCTCGACGGACTGCGACTCGACATCGCACGGGGCGAGTTCGTAGCCCTGCTCGGCGCGAGCGGAAGCGGAAAGACGACCCTGCTGCGCATCCTGGGCGCACTCGACGGCGCCGACGGGGGAGAGGTCCTCGTCCCTCAGGCCCGTACTGTCGTCTTCCAGGAACCCCGCCTCGTACCGTCGAAGAAAGTCCTCGCCAATGTGACGGTGGCCCTGCCGCGCAACCGCTCCGAGCACGGGCTGCGTGCCCTGGCCGAAGTCGGCCTGGAGCGGCATGCCGACGCCTGGCCCGCCACCCTCTCCGGCGGCGAGGCCCAGCGGGTCGCGCTCGCCCGCGCCCTGGTGCGCGAACCCGAACTGCTGCTGCTGGACGAGCCGTTCGCAGCACTCGACGCCCTGACCCGGCTGAAGATGCAGGACCTGGTGGGGGAGCTGTGCCGCAAGCACCGGCCCGCCGTCCTCCTCGTCACCCATGACGTCGACGAGGCGGTACGGCTCGCCGACCGGGTCGCCGTCCTGCGCGACGGCCGGCTCATCACGGACGACCCCGTCACCGTCGACCGGCCGCGCGACCCCGGCGACCCCGCGTTCGCAGCCCTGCGCCGACGACTCCTCGACGACCTCGGGGTCGAGACGACCCAGCAACCCGCAACAGCCCCCGAACGTACCGAAGCCGGAGTGACCTGAATGACCATCACCATCGGTGTGCACAGCAGCAACCCGTCCCTCTACCACCTGTACCACCTCTCCCGGCTCGGCCTCGCCCAGGAGGAACTGGCCCCGCTCGGCGAGAGCGTCGTCTTCCACCCGTACACCAACGGCGTCCGCACCGGCGAACTCCTCAGCCAGGGCGTCATCGACTTCGGCGGCACCGGCTCCACCCCGCCGGTCACCGCCCAGGCCGCCGGGCACGACATCGTGTACACCGCCGTCTCCGCCCCGCGCCCCGAACACGGTGCGCTCCTCGTCCCCGAGGACAGCCCCGTGCGTACGATCGCGGACCTCAAGGGCACCACCGTCCACCTCGCGATCGGCTCCTGGCAGACCCATCTGATCGCCAAGGCGCTCGACGACGCGGGGCTCTCCTACGCCGATGACATCACCGCCGTACGCGGCAACGACGACAGCGAGGAGCTGCTGCGCACCGGTGCCATCGCCGCCTGGGTCGCGCAGGGCGCCCAGCTGGCCGCGGCCCGCCGCACCGGCGGGCTGCGCACCCTCGTCCGTACCGGCGATGTCATCACCGACCGTTCCGTCTTCTTCGCCCGCCGCGACCTGGCCGAGAACCGCCCCGAAGTCATCGAGGCGCTCACCCGTGCCCTGCAGCGCGCCGACGACTGGGCGGCCGCCCATCCCCGCCAGGCGGCCGCGATCGCCGCCGCCGACCTCGGAGGATCCGCCGACGACTGGGAGACCGCGCTGCGCACCCTGCCCTGGCAGATCGAGCCCGTCACGGACGCCTTCATCGCCGAGCAGCAGGAAGCGGCCGACATCTTCCACCGCACCGGCTTCATCGACCGGCCGGTCACCGTCGCCCGTGCCCGGGCCGGTGCCGCCGCGGACAAGGCGGCGTGACATGGCGACCGAAGTCCTCTGGTACGTCATCCCGCGCGAAGGCGCCTACCCCTGGGAGCCCGAAGGGCGGCGGCCCGTGGACCTCGGCTACCTCACCCAGCTCGCCGGTACGGTCGAACGCCTGGGCTACAGCGGTGCGTTGCTCGCCACCGACCTGTACGACGTCTGGCCGCTCGGCAGCGCGCTGGCCGCCTCCACCAGCACCAGGTTCAAGCCCCTGCTGGCCGTCCACCCAGGCCTGATCTCGCCCACCCTGCTCGCCAAGATGGCCCTCAGCTTCGACACCCTCTTCGGCGGCCGTCTCCGCTTCAACGTCGTCAACGGCTCGACCAAGTCGCTCCAGGAGTACGGACTCCACGTGGAGCACGACGAGCGGTACGAACTGAGCGCCGAGTACTGGTCGATCGTGAAGCGGCTGACGGCCGGTGAGGTCTTCGACCACAAGGGCCGCTTCTACGACCTGAAGAACGCGGGCGCCTCCTTCAGAGAGCTGAAGCCGGTCCAGGAATCGCACATCCCGCTCTGGTTCGGCGGCTCCTCCGACCCCGGTATCGAGATGGCGGCCGAGCACGTCGACACCTTCCTGACCTGGGGCGAACCGCCGCACCTGCTCAAGGAGAAACTGGAGAAGGTCAGGGCGCGCGCCGCCGCGTACGGGCGCACACTCCGGATCGGACTGCGCCTGCACCTCATCGTCCGCGACACGGAGGACGAAGCCTGGGCGGCGGCCGACCGGCTCCTGGACGTCACGAGCGACGCGACGTACGCCCGTCAACTCGGCGACCGTGCAGGAGAGGACGGGGTGGGCTGGCAGCGCCAGTTCCGCCAGCACGGCGGCAAGGTCCCCGCGCACGCACGGGAGCTGGAGGTGCACCCCAACATGTGGCCGGGCATGAGCCTCTTCCGCCCCGGCCCCGGTACCGCGGTCGTCGGCTCGACGGCCCAGGTGATCGAACGCCTCAAGGAGTTCGAGGACCTGGGCGTCGACACCTTCATCCTCTCCGGCAATCCGCTGCTGGAGGAGGCATACCGGGTGGCGGAGACGGTGCTTCCGGCGCTGGGGGTGAAGGGCTGACACGCGGCGGCCGATGCTCCGTACGGTGGCCGGGGGCCGCCGTACGGTATCGGCCCTGTTTCGTCAGCTCCTGGCGATGTCGAGCACCCACCAGTCCGTCCCCTTCCGCTCCCGGACGTGGATACGCGTGCCGCGACACACCGTGCCATTGTTCGCCAACGCGCTGCCGTCGGGCCGGACCAGCTGCGCGGACTCCTGCTCCGGCTCGACGGTCGCCTCAGTGATCCGGCCGTACGTCAGCGTGCCCACCCCGTGCAGGAACGCCACGCGCTCGCCATCGAGCGCTATGCCGCGCACGCCCCTCATCCGCGTCGTACGGACCCTTACGGTGCCGTCGGGGCGGACCTCGATCAGTGGGTAGTGCATGTACGGGCAGGCCCAAGCCGTCGTGCCGTCCACATTGAGCGCCACGCAGTCGGACATGTCGATCGGTCCGGGCCCGGGGCCGAACGACCAGAGCGGTTCGCCCGTGCTGCTCCAGCGCCGCAGACCTGGGTGGCTGAGCGGGTCGTTCCCGTACACCCCCTCGTCGAAGTAGCCAACCCACAGATCACCCGACACGTCGGCCAGCAGATGCTCGATACCGTCGCCCATCCGGAACGTCCACGACGGCCGTCCGAGCGCGTCGAAGACCTGCACATGCTGCTCGTCGGTCTTGCTGCGGGCATCCGCGAGCACGAAGCCGCCGTCCGGCAGGGCGTCCAGTTTGGGACAGTGCGGCTGGACCGCACTGAGATGGGTCTCGTACACATGGCCATCGTCCGCGGTGACGACCACGGCGTCGTACGGATCGACCGGTCCCGGCCCGGGCGCGCGCTCGCGGAACAGCCAGTGTGCGCGGCCGTGGGCATCGACGGTGCTGTCGAACAGGTGCAGTCGTCTGTATGTACGCGGCATGCGGGCGTACTCGGTCAGACGGACGGACTGCATGGTGCTCCTCGGCAGATTGCGTGAACGGTCGGCTGCGGAC
Source organism: Streptomyces sp. NPDC088246 (assembly GCF_044741025.1). Taxonomy (NCBI): domain Bacteria; kingdom Bacillati; phylum Actinomycetota; class Actinomycetes; order Kitasatosporales; family Streptomycetaceae; genus Streptomyces; species Streptomyces sp. NPDC088246. The sequence goes on along the minus strand of NZ_JBIURV010000009.1, from coordinate 99,367 downwards.
ATCCGCAGGGACCGGCGGCGCGTTGGCCGAGGGCCGGAGGAAGGGGCGCCTACGAGGCATGAGCCTTTCTGGTGGTCATGGGGGAGATCATCCATGGGGCCGGCGCTCGTACGCAATGCGGCGGCGGATATTCGCCATCCGTGTGCCGCCGTTGTACGGCGTACGGCAGCGCGGCCCGCCCGCAGGCCGCGTGCTGCGGTTGTCGGTGCCCGGTGCAAGACTCGGAACGTCAGGACGGATCCCTGCCACCGAAAGAACGGGCCTCATCGAAGGAGCTCACCATGCTCACCACCCGTTTTGTCAACGGAGCGCCCGACTGGATCGATCTGGGCACGCCCGACCTCGACGGGGCCATCGCGTTCTACACCGGTCTCTTCGGCTGGGAGTATCTGGCCGGAGGCCCGGAGACCGGCGGCTACGGCATGTTCATGCTGGACGGTAGGACGGCCGGGGGCGCGATGACGGTCACCGAGGAGCAGGCGAAGGCGTCATGGTCCGTGTACTTCCAGTCGTCGGACGCCGACGCCACGGCGAAAGCGGTCGAGCAGGCCGGCGGCGAGGTGCCGTTTGCCCCGATGGATGTCCTGGACTTCGGCAGGATGGCCGGTTTCAAGGACCGGGCGGGCGCGTTCTTCGGTATCTGGGAGCCGAAGGAGAATCCGGGCCTCGGTGTGGTGGGTGTCGCGGGCTCCCTGTGCTGGGCCGAGCTGTACACACCGGACGTCCCGGCGGCCGCCGCGTTCTACGACACCGTGTTCGGATGGGAGACCGCGCAGGTGCCGTTCCCGGGAGGCGGCGGGTCCTATACGGTGATCCGGACCAAGGGCGGCGGCGAGGACGCGAGCTTCGGCGGTCTGGTGCCGCTCAACGCCGTTGCGGCACAAGCGGTCGCCGGGCCGCACTGGCTGCCCTACTTCGAGGTCGACGACTGCGACGCGGCCGTCGCGGACGTGGAGCGGCTGGGCGGCAAACTGACGCTGGAACCGATGGAGATGGAGGGCGTGGGCAAGTTCGCCGACGTCGCCGATCCGGACGGAGCGGAATTCGCTCTGATCAAGAGCGCGCAGACGCCGGAAGGCTGACCGGAAGCCATCGGCGCGCCGCATTGATGAAGTGTTGATCAGTCGTTTATCGCGACCGGGCACTGTGACTTCCATGCTGATCAACACCGTGTCCGACCCCGCGTTCGTCTGGCAGGAGACAGCGCTGTGCGCGCAGGCGGGGCCCGAGTTCTTCTTCCCTGCTCCCGGCAGCTCCACCCGTGAGGCCAAGCAGCTCTGCAACGCCTGCGAAGGGCGCGAGGCCTGCCTGGAGTACGCCCTCGCCAACGACGAGCGCTTCGGCGTATGGGGCGGCCTCTCCGAGAAGGAGCGGGACCGGCTGCGCAGAACCGGTCGCGAACGGGCCTGAACCCACCCTGCCCGCGCAACGATCCGGTCCGCCCGGGGCGCCGGCCGCACCCGCGCGTCCGGGCCGGAGCTCCCACGGCCGGACGGGCCCTGCCGGCCTGGGACGATGTCCGCATGAATGATCACGACAGGAACGCTCTGCTCGCGGCGGCGGTGCGGCTGCGCACCGACGGACGGCCGGAGGAGGCCCGACAGCAGCTGCTGTCCCTCTCCGCCGCCTTCCCCGCCGATGCCGAAGTGGCCTACCAGACCGCCTGGGTCCACGATGTGCTCGGTCTGGAAGCCGAGGCCGTGCCGTTCTACGAACGCTGCCTGGACGGGACGGGGCTGTCGGAGGAGGACCGCCGGGGTGCGCTGCTCGGCCTCGGAAGCACCCATCGGGTGCTCGGACAGTACGAGAGAGCCGTCGAGGTCCTGCGCAGCGGTGTCGAGCGGTTCCCCGATGACGGGGCGCTGCGGACGTTCCTCGCCATGGCGCTCTTCAACACCGGTGAGCACCATGAGTCCATGCAACTGTTGCTGAGACTGCTCGCCGCCACCAGCGAGGACCCGCATGTGCGGCAGTATCGACGGGCGATCGAGCACTACGCGCAGGACTTGCACGAAACGATGTGAGCCCGGCGGGGCGCTGTGCCCCACGGCCCGTCCGGCGGATCGGGGTCGGACAGGCCCTCGGCCGCCGGACAGGGCTGCGGAGCAGTGGCCCGGCCGGCGGCCGATGACAGCCGTGCGGGCCGTCAGGCCAGGGCGCGCGCTGCCACCCGGGCCTTGCGGGCCGCCAGCTTTTCGTCGAACTTCGACGCCTCGCTGTCCAGGCCGCCCATGTACAGGCCCAGCTCCTCCTGCGCCTTCAGGCCGTCGGGACCCAGGCCGTCGATGTCGAGGACCTTCAAGTAGCGCAGCACGGGCTGGATCACGTCGTCGTGGTGGATGCGCATGTTGTAGATCTCGCCGATCGCCATCTGCGCGGCGGCCCGCTCGAAGCCCGGCATGCCGTGACCGGGCATCCGGAAATTGACGACGACATCGCGCACGGCCTGCATCGTCAGGTCCGGAGCGAGTTCGAAGGCCGCACCGAGGAGGTTGCGGTAGAAGACCATGTGCAGGTTCTCGTCGGTCGCGATCCGCGCCAGCATGCGGTCGCAGACCGGGTCGCCCGACTGGTGGCCGGTGTTGCGGTGCGAGACACGGGTGGCCAGCTCCTGGAAGGCGACGTACGCCACGGAGTGCAGCATCGAGTGACGGTTGTCGGACTCGAAGCCCTCCGCCATGTGCGCCATCCGGAACTGCTCCAGCTTGTCCGGGTCGACGGCGCGCGAGGTGAGCAGATAGTCGCGCATCACGATGCCGTGCCGTCCCTCCTCCGCGGTCCAGCGGTGCACCCAGGTGCCCCACGCGCCGTCGCGGCCGAAGAGGGAGGCGATCTCGTGGTGGTAGCTGGGGAGGTTGTCCTCGGTCAGCAGATTCACGACCAGCGCGATCTTGCCGATGTCGGTGACCTTGGACTGATCGGCCTGCCAGGCCTCACCGTCCTCGAAGACGCCGGGGAAGTTCCGCCCATCGGAGAACGGCACGTACTCGTGGGGCATCCAGTCCTTGGCGACCTTGAGATGGCGGTTGAGCTCCTTCTCCACCACCTCTTCCAGGGCGTACAGCAGCTGGGCGTCGGTCCACGCCTTCGGGCTGCCGAGGTGGGGAGCGGTGATCGTCACGGGGGACTCCTGGGGACGGGAGAATTACCTACGGACACGTAGGTTACGAGACCGTAGGTTAAAGCGGCAGTAAGGCCATCGCCAAGCCCGCCCCTCCGATGCCCGATTACGTAACGTTATGCACGCAGGTCGCGGGGGTGTGGAGGTCGACGGCCTGCCCGGCTGCCGGGCGTACTGAACTCCCTCATATCCACCAATATGTGGCCGTGTCGGTCTCTGTGGAGTCGGAGAATCGCCCTCAAGTCCCGGCGCCGGGGCGCTCCAGGGCCAGATCCCGGCGCAGATACTCGGCCGTGAACGATGTGCGATGGCCGAGCAGCGCCGCCGGGGTCCCCTCGAAGACCAGCTCGCCGCCGTTTCTGCCGCCCTCGGGGCCGAGGTCGACCACCCAGTCCGCGCGCTTGAGCACCTCGAGGTTGTGCTCCACGCAGATCACACTGTTGCCCGCGTCTACCAGCCGGTCCAGCAGGTCGACGAGCGTGCCGGTATCCGCCATGTGCAGTCCGGTGGTCGGCTCGTCCAGGACGTACACGCTGCCCGTCCGGTGCAGCCTGGTGGCGAGCTTGATGCGCTGGCGCTCGCCGCCGGAGAGCGTGCTGAGCGGTTGCCCCAGTGTCAGATAGGTCAGGCCGACGTCGTCGAGCGTGTGCAGCTTCCGCAGCAGTGCCCGGTCGTCGAAGAGCTCGGCCGCCTGAGCGGCCGTCATCTCCAGTACGTCGACGATCGACGCGCCGCCCACCCGGTGCTTCAGCACGTGGTCCTGGAAGCGCCGCCCCTCGCACACCTGGCAGGTGGTGGTCACCGGGTCCATGAATGCGAGATCGGTGAAAATGATGCCGCGGCCCGAGCAATGCCCGCACGCCCCGGAGGAGTTGAAACTGAACAGGCCGGGCTCGACGCCGTTCTGACTGGCGAAGACCTTGCGGATGGAGTCCAGTGCTCCGAGGTACGAGGCCGGCGTGGAGCGGGACGACGCGGTGATCGCCCCCTGGTCGATGACCACCGCGTCCGGGTACGCCGCCGTGAACACCCGGGAGACCAGCGTCGACTTGCCGGATCCGGCCACCCCGGTCACGACCGTCAGCACACCTTCGGGGAACGCCACGTCCACGCCCTTGAGGTTGTGCAGCGCGGCGTCCGTCACCGGCAGCCGTCCGGTGGGGGAGCGGAAGGTCTCCTTGAGCGGTGTCCGGTGGCGCAGGCACCGGCCGGTGAGGGTGTCCGCCTCGCGCAACCGGTCCACCGGGCCTTCGAACACGACATGTCCGCCGTCGGTGCCCGCTCTCGGGCCCATGTCGACGATGTGGTCCGCGACAGCCATCACATCCGGGTCGTGCTCGACGACGATGACGGTGTTGCCCCGGTCGCGCAGCCGTACCAGAAGATCGTTCAGCCTGCTGACATCACGCGGATGCAGGCCCACGCTCGGCTCGTCGAAGATGAACGTCAGCCCGGTCAGTGAACTGCCCAGATGCCGGACCATCTTGAGTCGCTGCCCCTCGCCGCCCGACAGCGTGGTGGTCTCCCGGTCCAGGCTGAGATAGCCGAGCCCGATGCCCACCAGGCGCTCCACCCGTTCGCGGGCGGCCGAGGCGATCGGACCGGCCACCGGATCGTCGATCCCGGCCAGGACGCCCACCAGATCGGCCACCTCCATCCTGCCGTAGTCGGCCACGGAGAGCCCGTCGATACGGGTGGCCAGCGCGGCCGCGTTCAGCCGGGCGCCGCCGCAGGACGCGCACACCGACTCGGTCGTGAAACGCCGGGCGGCCTCGCGCCGCCGCTCGGAGAGCGCCTCGGTGTCCCGATTGAGGAAGAGCCGGGTGAACCGCTCGGCGATCCCCTCGAACCGCATGTCCGCAGAGGTCGACTTCAGCTCCAGCCGGACGGTGAACCCGCCGCCGTACAGCAGGAGCTGGAGCTCTTCCTCGGTGAACTCCGCGAGCGGCTTGTCGTTGTCGAAGCGTCCCGAACCGGCGTACAGCTGCCACTCCCAGCTGCCCACCGAGAGCCCCGGCAGCAGCAGTGCACCCTCGTTGAGCGACTTCGTGACGTCGATCGCCCGGTCGATGTCGAGGCGGACCGTGCGCCCCACGCCGTCGCACTCCGGGCACATCCCGCCGGGGTCGTTGAAGGAGTACGAGGTCGCCGGGCCCGCACTCGGCGTCCCGTACCGCGAGAACAGCACCCGGATCACGGACCAGATATCGGTCATCGTGCCGACGGTGGAGCGGGCATTGCCGCCCAGCGGCTTCTGGTCGACGACGATTGCCACGGAGAGGTCGTCGATGACGTCGGCATGGGGCCGTTCGTACTTCGGCAGCCTGTTCCGGATGAACCAGGTGAAGGTCTCATTCAGCTGCCGCTGCGATTCCACGGCGATGGTGTCGAAGACGATCGACGACTTGCCCGACCCGGAGACTCCGGTGAAGACGGTGATCCGCCCCTTGGGGACGGTGAGGGAGACATCACGCAGATTGTTCGCGCGTGCCCCGGTGATGACGATGCTCCGGTCCGTGTTCCGATCCATGCCGCCGAAGCTAACCGCGATACCGGACAGCTTCTGTCTGGATTTTCCGGGCGATCGGGATCTACTGCGGGGCCTGGCCGGCCCCCGTCGGCGGAGCGCTCAGGGCTGTCGGCGTACTCGGAGCGGACGCGCACGGGGGCGCGGTGCACGGCCGGGCCGGGCGGAGCATGTGGCTGCCGGCAGCCGCGGTCGATCCGCACGGCGGGGACTGGGGACTGACCCCCGCGCTGACCTCGTCCGGCGGCTGCAAGGCCTGGGCCTTACTCCACCGGTGACCCCGCACCGACCTCGTCCCCCACCGATCACACTCCCGCGCGTCCCTCCTCGGCCGTGATGTCACTCAACTCCTGCCGGGCAGCAGTGCCACCTGCGCCGTACGAAATCGCCTCCCGCCCGACGTGCCGTCAGCAGGCCCCGCCGAGCAGATCGGTCAGGCTCCGGTCGAGATCCAGGAAGCGGTGCTCGTCGCCGGCCGGCACCAGTTCCTGCGCCCGCTCGAGGAAACGGCGCAGCTCCGCGGTGCGGACGTGCACCATCGCGATTCCCTCGGTGGCATGGAACTCCAGGACCGTGCGGTCATATCCGAACGGCCTGATGCGCACGTCCCCGACACCGGCGGCCGCGTCCACTCCCGCCGCGAGCAACTCGCGGGAGAACTCCCAGGAGACATCGGTGCCCTCCAGGGTTGCCGTCGCGGGGAACGCCATGCGTACGGCGAACGGGTCCCTCCGGTCGTACTGCAGGGTGGCGGGAAGGGTCTCCATCCGCGGTGCGGATGCGACCATGCGGGCCTGCACGGACTGCTCGATAACGGTGGACAAGACCTGCTCCCTTTCTCGGCCAGATGAACGGCTCCCGGCACTGATGGAGACGACCAAACTCCCTCATCCGTGCATCGGAAGATGGCGTGAGCTGTATCACCGCACGCCGCCACGCCGATCGAGTGCCCACTCACCGCCGGTGCACCCTGGACGCAGCACAGCTCGTGGGCTAGCTTCCAGCGCCATGAGGGTCAAGGGGAAGACGAGACGACTGATGTCATGGGGGCTCTGTGCGGCGGCGCTGACCGCAACACTGGCCACACCGGCAGCCGCGGCTGCGCCGGGGGAGCGGCACCGGCCCGGCGAACGGCCGGCCTGGACGCTCACCGAGACAGGGACCGACGCCCGCTTCCGCGGCCTCGCCGCCGTCAACCGTCGCACCGTCTGGGTCGCGGGTTCGAAGGGCACGGTGCTGCGCACCTCGGACGGCGGCCGTCACTGGCGCGATGTGTCACCGCCCGGTGCGGCTCAGGAGGCGCTGGAGTTCCGTGACATCGAGGCATTTGACGCCCGGCGTGCGGTGGTACTGGCCATCGGGGAGGGCGAGGCCTCCAGGGTGTTCCGTACGGACGACGGGGGAGCGACCTGGACGGAGTCGTTCCGTAACACCGATGCCCGCGCCTTCTACGACTGCCTCACCTTCTTCGACAGCCGGCACGGACTCGCGATGAGCGATCCCGTCGACGGGAAGTACCGCATCCTGTCGACCGCTGACGGCGGCCGGAGCTGGCGGGTGCTGCCCAGCGCGGGCATGCCGGAAGCCCAGGCCGGTGAGGCGGGGTTCGCCGCCAGCGGTCAGTGCCTGGTCGCATCGGGTTCCGAGGATGTCTGGCTGGCGACCGGGGGCGCCGCCACGGCACGGGTGCTGCATTCCGCCGACCGAGGGCTGACCTGGACCGCGACCGAATCCACGATCCCGGCCGGCGACCCGGCACGCGGCGTCTTCGGCCTGGCTTTCCGCGACCGCCACCACGGCATCGCGGTCGGCGGCGACTACCGGGCCGGCCTGCCGTCACCGAACGCTGCGGCGGTGACGGGCAATGCCGGCCGCAGCTGGCAGCAGTCCGCCACCCCGCCGGCCGCCTACCGCTCGGGCGTCGCCTGGCTCCCGCACAGCAGGTCGGGTGCGCTGGCGGTCGGGCCGACCGGCACGGACCTCACCGTGGACGGCGGCCGCACCTGGCGCACGGTCGAAACGGGGTCGTACGACACGGTCGACTGCACACCGGACGGCGGCTGCTGGGCCGCGGGCGAGAGTGGACGAGTGGCACGCGCGGGGTTCTAGTCAGGAGAGGCGCCCATCGGATCAGGGTCGGGAGGATCGCCGCTCCGGCCCGTCCGGCGATCGAGGAGCGGTGTCCGGGTACCCGGGTTGCGAATACCCGCTACCCGGGCAACTGCTGCCGGTACGGGGCGAGTTCGTCCGAGGTCTTCGTCGCGATGAACTCCGTGATCCGGTATGTGCACACGCCCTGTGCCGTGAACGGATCCTCCGCCGCGATCTTCTCGATCTGCGCGTGGTCGTCCCCGACGGCCAGGATCACCCCGCCGTCGCGCGGGTTCTTGCGGCCCGACGCGATGAACACCCCGGCCGCGTACTGCGCGTCCAGCCAGGCGACATGGTCCTGCAGCAGCGCGTCGACACGCTCGACGGGCGCGGTGTAGGTCAACTCGAGTACGAACATGATCTCCAGGCTACGGGACGAGGGCGCGCCGGCCCCGGGCCGTGTCCGCGAAGTCCCGACCGGCCCGCTGCCGAGCCGCCCGCCGCGCCCGTTGCCTAAACTTGTCAGCACTATGACAACGCTCCCGATGCCCGCCGACGAGGCCGAAGCCCGAGCCCTTCAGGACGCCCTGCGCCCCCGGGTGGTGCTCGACGAACCCGGCCCGCCGTCCGGCACCGGCCGGGTCACGGGGGTCGACGTCGCCTATGACGACGAGCGCGATGTCGTCGTGGCGGCAGCGGTCGTCCTCGACGAGGCGACGCTCGACGTGGTCGCCGAGGCCACTGCCGTCGGCCGGGTCACCTTCCCGTACATCCCCGGACTCCTTGCCTTCCGGGAGATCCCGACCGTGCTGGCCGCGCTGGAATCCCTGCCGACCGACCCCGGACTCGTGGTCTGTGACGGCTACGGCCTGGCGCACCCGCGCCGCTTCGGACTCGCCAGTCACCTCGGGGTACTCACCGGACTGCCAGTGATCGGCGTCGCCAAGAACCCGTTCACCTTCTCGTACGAGCAGCCGGGCCCCCGCCGGGGCGACTGGTCGCCGCTGCTCGACGGCGAGGAGGAGGTGGGCCGGGCGCTGCGGACCCAGGACGGCATCAAGCCGGTCTTCGTCTCCGTCGGGCACCGGACCGGCCTGGACAACGCCTGCGCCCATACCCTGCTGCTGGCCCGCGACTTCCGTCAGCCGGAGACCACCCGCAGGGCCGACGCGCTCTGCCGTCAGGCCCTGCGGGAAGCGACCGCCTGAGTATGTGTACGGATAACGCCCGTCGATCGTGACGTGCAGACTGGTACACATGACCGAACATCGAACGTCCACACGACCAGGAACCGTCTATCTCGCTCAGCGCCGGGTCGCGGTGGGGATGACTCTCGGCATGCTCGCGGGAGCGGTCTGGGCCGTCTCGATGGTCTGCACGCTGGTGTCCTGGGCACTCTGACCAGAGAGGGCGCGCCGCCCCGCCGCCGCGGCTACTTGTGCTGGTCCGGGCCCTGGGCGTTGAGCAGCGCGCGTCCCCGATGCCTGCCACGGGCAGGTCCCGGGACGCCTGGAACTCCTTCACCGACCGCATGGTCGAGACGGTGTACGCGCCGGTGGTGTCGGCCGGCACCCCCGCGTTGTGGAGCAGGTACTGCACCGCCTTGACGGCCTCGGGCCCCCGCACAAGCAGCTCATGACGGCCTGCAAGAAGCTCGGTGCGCAGGAGGTGCTCGGCCCGGGCAACGCCGGACACAGCCGCCATGTGCGCTGCGGCTGGTCCCGCTGACCCCGATCCGCAGAAGGCAGGACAGGTGTCCGGCCACCCCGCCCGGGGCGGCCGGACACCGGCATGCCGACCGCACCCACCCCGGCTGGGCGCCGGTCCGCTCAGTGAGCCGCCGCGACCCGGAAACGCAGCCCGGCCGCGCGCAGCCGCTCCAGCAGTGCGTCACCCATCGCGACGGCCGTGGTGACCTGCCCCGATGTCGACGGAAGCTCGTCCAGGGCGAGGCAGAGCGCGGACTCGGCGAGCATCTTCGCCGTTTCGTCGTAGCCGGGGTCGCCGCCCGACACCTCGGTGAAGACCCGGTGCCCGCCGCCTCTGCCGACGAAGCGCACGGTGAACCAGCTGCGCCGCCTGCGCTCCGCGTCCGGGCCCTCGCCCGGCTCGTACCGGTCCATCAGCCAGGACCGCGCCGCCGGTACCTGCGCGGCACCCAGGAGGGCGCCGATCGCGGCCGCGCCGCCCAGCGCCACGGGCAGATGCTCCACGGAGGCGAAGTGGCGGTAGCGGAAGTCGGGGCCGTACCGGGCGAGCACCCGCGCCGAACGCTCGATGACCTGCGGGTCCAGCGTCGGCAGCGGCAGCGCCCAGGTGCCGGTCTCCGTACTGAAGTGCGGGGCGCCGAGCCGGGCGCGGGCGCGGCGGGCCACCAGACGGGGTTCATGGAGCCGGCGTTCCTGCGCGGCGCGCAGCATGTGAGGGCCGCGGCCCATCGCGGTGAGCGCGGAGGCGAACGTACCGCCGGAGAAGACGGCGTTGCTGCGGACGAATCCGTCGAGCGTCAGCGGCACGTCCTGCGGCAGCTGCTGGACGGTGAAGTACGCCCCGAGGTCGTGCGGTACCGAGTCGAATCCGCAGGCGTGCACGAGCCGAGCTCCCGACTCGCGGGCCCGCGCGTCATGCTCCAGATACATCCGGTCCACGAACTCCGCCTCGCCGGTGAGGTCCGCATAGTCCGTCCCGGCCTCGGCACAGGCCGCGACCAGCTGCTCGCCGTACCAGACGTAGGGGCCGACCGTCGTGGCCACCACATGGGCGGATTCGGCGAGTTCACGCAGCGAGTGCTCGTCGTCGGCGTCGGCGTGCAGCAACGGGAGATCCGCGCAGCGCGGGTCGATCGCGGCGAGACGTTCGCGTAGTCGCTCCAGTTTGGCCCGATTGCGTCCGGCCATGGCCCAGCGGCAGCCGGCGGGTGCGTGGGCGGCGAGATATTCGGCGGTGAGGGCACCCACGAAGCCGGTGGCACCGAAGAGGACTACGTCATAGGGGCGTTGCGCCCCGTTCTGCCTGTTCACGAGTGCCTCCGCAGGGGCCGGCGCCGATGTGGCAGGCAGAGGTTAGCGGAGGGGTTCGTGGCGGTGTGCAGCCGGGCGGCGATCGTGGGGGAGGATCCAGGGGAAAGAACTAAGCGCTTGCTCGGCCCAAAGGGTTGTGCGGAGCGCGATGCCTTCTTAGCATCATCGCTGTTACATCAGTTGTGTCACACCGCTGGGGGTTTGATGGCAACGACAGAGCACGGCCCGCTGGCAGGCGTGCGCGTGGTCGAGCTGGCAGGCATCGGCCCCGGCCCGTTCGCCGCGATGCTCCTGGCCGACCTCGGCGCCGATGTCGTCAGGGTCGACCGGCCCGGCGGCCCGGGGCTCGGCATCGACCCCGCGTACGACCTCACCAACCGCAACAAACGCTCCGTGCTCGTCGACCTCAAGGCCGAGGACGGGGCCGCGAAGGTGCTCGATCTGGTCGAGCGCGCCGACATCCTCATCGAGGGCTACCGGCCGGGCGTCGCCGAACGCCTGGGTGTCGGACCGGCCGCCGCGCTGGCCCGTAATCCGCGACTCGTCTACGGACGGATGACCGGCTGGGGCCAGGACGGACCGCTCGCCGAACGAGCCGGGCACGACATCGCCTACATCGCCCTCACCGGCACCCTCTCCGTGATCGGCAAGCCCGGTGAGCCGCCCACCGTCCCGGCCAATCTGGTCGGCGACTACGCGGGCGGCTCGCTCTATCTCGTCGTCGGCGTCCTCGCCGCCCTCCAGTTCGCCCGGACGCCCGGTGGCACAGGCCAGGTCGTGGACGCGGCGATCGTCGACGGCGCCGCCCATCTCGCCACGATGATCCACGGCATGCTGGCGGCCGGCGGCTGGCAGGACCGGCGCGGCTCCAACCTCCTGGACGGCGGCTGCCCGTTCTACGGTTCGTACGAGACCGCCGACGGCCGGTACATGGCGGTGGGCCCGCTGGAGCAGCGGTTCTACGACGAGTTCAGCAAGCTCCTCGGAATCGAGGACGAGGCCCCGGACCGGGCGGACATCGCCCGCTGGGAGGAGCTGCGCACGCTCGTCGCCGACCGGTTCAGGACCCGTACGCGCGCGGAGTGGACCGAGGTGTTCGAGGGCACGGACGCCTGCGTCGCCCCCGTCCTCTCGCTCCGTGAGGCGCCCCGCCATCCGCACATCGCCGCCCGCTCCACCTTCGTCGAACACGGCGGCCTCACCCAGCCCGCCCCCGCACCCCGCTTCTCCGCCACACCCGTCTCCGTACGCAGCGGACCCGCGCAGCCCGGCGCGGACACCGAAGACGTCGCCCGCGACTGGGACGTACCGAGCATGCACCGGCCCCGGAAGGACACTGCCGACTGATGGAACTCTCCCTGCCGCTGAGCTACGCGGGCGACCCGCGCGAGGCCTGCGACCAGGTCGCAGCCCTGGAGTCCGCCGGACTCGACGCCGTCTGGGTCGCGGAGGCGTACGGCTTCGACTCGCCCACCCTCATGGGCTATCTGGCCGCCCGTACCGAACGCATGAAGATCGGTGCGGCCATCCTCAACGTCTACTCCCGCACCCCCGCCCTGATCGCCCAGACCGGCGCCGGACTCGACGCGATCTCCGGCGGCCGGGCGCTGCTCGGGCTCGGCGCGTCCGGGCCGCAGGTCGTGGAGGGATGGCACGGCAAGGCGTACGACAAGCCGCTCGGCCGGACCCGCGAGACCGTCGAACTCTGCCGCCGGATCTGGCGCCGCGAGATCATCGATCACCACGGCATCACCGACATGCCGCTGCCGAAGGAGAAGGGCGGCCGGCTCGGCAAACCGCTGAAGATCCTCACCCGGCCGGTGCGCGAGGAGATCCCGCTCTACATCGCATCCCTGGGCCCCGCCAATGTCCGGCTGACCGCCGAGATCGCCGACGGCTGGCTGCCGACTCTCTACATTCCGGAGAAGGCCCGGCAGGTGTGGGGCACGGCTCTCGCCGAAGGCGCGGCGAAGCGCGACCCGGCACGAGGCCCCCTCCGGACCGTCGCGGGCGGACTCCTCGCCATCGGAGACGACGCCGCCGCGCTCCGGGATCGGGCACGCCCGCAGATCGCGCTGTACGTCGGCGGCATGGGCGCCAGGGGCAAGAACTTCTACAACGACCTGGCCGTCGCCTACGGATACGAGAAGGAAGCCGCACTCATCCAGGAGCTCTACCTCTGTGGGAGGAAGAAGGAGGCCGAGGCCGCCGTCCCGGACGAATTCTGCGAGCTCATGTCGCTGTGCGGGCCCGAGGGTTACGTACGCGACCGCATCGAGGTCTTCCGCGAGGCCGGCGTGACGATGCTCAACGTCACCCCCGTCGGCCCCGAACCGGCCCGGCTGATCTCCACCGTCAAGAACTGGCTCTAGGAGGCTCGCAGTGCAGCGGCAGATCTTCACCCAGGAGCACGACGCGTTCCGCGAGACCGTCCGTACCTTCCTCACCAAGGAGGTCCTCCCACACTACGAACAGTGGGAGAAGGACGGCATCGTCTCGCGCGAGGCCTGGCTCGCGGCCGGCCGGCAGGGACTGCTCGGCCTCGCCGTATCCGAGGAGTACGGGGGCGGCGGCAACACCGACTACCGCTACAGCGCCGTCCTCGCCGAGGAGTTCACCCGGGCCGGTGCCCCCGGACTCGCGCTCGGGCTGCACAACGACATCATCGGCCCCTACCTCACCGGCCTCGGCACCGACGAGCAGAAGCGGCGCTGGCTGCCCGGCTTCTGCAGCGGCGAGATCATCACCGCCATCGCGATGACCGAACCCGGCGCGGGCTCCGACCTCCAGGGCATCCGCACCACCGCCGAGGACAGGGGCGACCACTGGCTGCTCAACGGCTCCAAGACGTTCATCTCCAACGGCATCCTCGCCGACCTGGTGGTCGTCGTGGCGAAGACAACTCCGCAGGGCGGTGCGAAGGGGCTCTCGCTGATCGTCGTCGAACGCGGTGCGGAGGGCTTCGAGCGGGGCCGCAACCTCGACAAGATCGGCCAGAAGTCCCAGGACACCGCCGAGTTGTTCTTCAACGACGTCCGTGTCCCCAAGGAGAATCTGCTCGGCGAGCGGGACGGCGCCTTCATCCATCTGATGACCAACCTGGCGCAGGAGCGCATCGGCATAGCGGTCGCCGGAATCGCCGCCGCCGAACATCTGCTGGAGATCACCACGCAGTACGTCAAGGAGCGCGAGGCCTTCGGACGGCCGCTCTCCAAGCTCCAGCACATCCGGTTCGAGATCGCCGAGATGGCCACCGAGTGCACCGTCACCCGCACCTTCATCGACCGGTGCATCGTCGACCACTCCGACGGTGGGCTCGACGCCGTTCACGCCGCGATGGCCAAGTGGTGGGCCACCGAGCTGCAGAAACGCGTCGCCGACCGCTGCCTCCAACTGCACGGCGGTTACGGCTACATGACGGAATTTCCGGTCGCAAGGGCGTTCACCGACGGCCGTATCCAGACCATCTACGGCGGCACGACCGAGATCATGAAGGAGATCATCGGCCGCTCGCTGCTCGCCTGACCCCTGACGCACAACACCTTCGAAAGGCTGCTGTCTTGAGTACCGAAGCGTTTGTCTACGACGCGATCCGCACCCCGCGCGGCCGCGGCAAGGCCAATGGCGCCCTGCACGGCACCAAGCCGATCGACCTCGTCGTCGGCCTCATCCACGAAATCCGCAGCCGCTTCCCCGGCCTGGACCCGGCGGCCATCGACGACATCGTCCTTGGCGTGGTCAGCCCGCTCGGCGACCAGGGCTCCGACATCGCACGGATCGCCGCCATCGCGGCCGGCCTCCCGGACTCGGTCGCGGGCGTCCAGGAGAACCGCTTCTGCGCCTCGGGCCTGGAGGCCGTCAACCTGGCCGCCGCCAAGGTCCGTTCGGGCTGGGAGGACCTGATCCTCGCGGGCGGCGTCGAGTCGATGTCCCGCGTCCCGATGGGCTCCGACGGCGGTGCCTGGGCGATGGACCCGATGACCAACTTCGCCACCGGCTTCGCCCCGCAGGGCGTCGGCGCCGACCTCATCGCCACCATCGAGGGCTTCTCCCGCCGTGACGTCGACGAGTTCGCCGCGCTCTCCCAGGAGCGCGCCGCCGAAGCGTGGAAGGACGGCCGCTTCGCGCGCTCCGTCGTCCCCGTCAAGGACCGCAACGGCCTCGTCGTCCTCGACCACGACGAGCACATGCGGCCGGGCACCACCGCCGACTCGCTCGCCGCGCTCAAGCCGTCCTTCGCCGCGATCGGTGAGATGGGCGGCTTCGACGCGGTCGCGCTGCAGAAGTACCACTGGGTCGAGAAGATCGACCACGTCCACCACGCGGGCAACTCCTCCGGCATCGTCGACGGCGCCGCGCTCGTCGCGATCGGCAACAAGGAGATCGGTGAGCGGTACGGACTCACACCGCGCGCCCGGATCGTCTCCGCCGCCGTCTCCGGCTCCGAGCCCACCATCATGCTGACCGGCCCCGCGCCGGCCACCCGCAAGGCCCTCGCCAAGGCCGGGCTGACCATCGACGACATCGACCTCGTCGAGATCAACGAGGCATTCGCCGGCGTCGTGCTGCGCTTCGCCAGGGACATGGGGCTCTCCCTCGACAAGATCAACGTCAACGGCGGCGCGATCGCGCTCGGCCACCCGCTCGGCGCCACCGGCGCGATGATCCTCGGCACCCTCATCGACGAACTGGAACGGCGCGAGAAGCGATACGGCCTCGCCACCCTCTGCGTCGGCGGCGGCATGGGCATCGCCACCGTCATCGAGCGTCTCTGAGCGTCCCCGGCCACCCGGGAGGGGCCGGCGGTGGGTGGCGTGGCGTCGCGGGGCCGGGGCACGCGCCTCGCGGCGTTGTCGTCCCTCACCATGTTCCCCGAGCTCTCGGCTTCGCTCGAGCAGGGGAGGCCCCATTCGCCATGGACCGGTCCTCCGCCTTGCGATCCACGCACCCCGGCCCCGCTCCTTCACCCACGCCACCCACCGCCGGCCCCTCACTTACGGAGAAGAAAAGCAATGACCGAGAGCACGACCATCCGCTGGGAACAGGACGAGACCGGCGTCGTCACCCTCGTACTCGACGACCCGAACCAGTCCGCCAACACGATGAACCAGGCCTTCAAGGGCTCCATCGCGGCCATCGCCGACCGCGCCGAGGCCGAGAGGGACTCCATCCGCGGCATCATCTACACCTCCGCCAAGAAGACCTTCTTCGCGGGCGGCGACCTCAAGGACATGATCAAGGTCGGTCCCGAGAACGCCCAGCAGGCCTTCGACACCGGCACCGCCATCAAGAACTCGCTGCGCCGCATCGAGACCCTCGGCATCCCCGTCGTCGCCGCCATCAACGGCGCGGCGCTCGGCGGCGGTTACGAGATCGCGCTCGCATCGCACCACCGCGTCGCCCTCGACGCGCCCGGCTCCCGGATCGGCCTGCCCGAGGTCACCCTCGGCCTGCTGCCCGCGGGCGGCGGTGTCACCCGCACCGTACGCCTCATGGGCATCGCCGACGCACTGCTGAAGGTCCTCCTCCAGGGCACCCAGTACACCCCGCAGCGCGCCCTGGAGAACGGCCTGGTCCACGAGGTCGCCGCCACTCGTGAGGAGATGCTCGACAAGGCCCGCGCCTTCATCGACGCCCACCCCGAATCCCAGCAGCCCTGGGACGTCAAGGGTTACAAGATCCCCGGCGGCACCCCCTCCAACCCGAAGTTCGCCGCGAATCTGCCCGCCTTCCCGGCCAACCTGAAGAAGCAGATCGCGGGCGCCCCGATGCCCGCGCCCCGCAACATCCTGGCCGCCGCCGTCGAGGGCTCGCAGGTCGACTTCGAGACCGCGCTGACCATCGAGGCCCGCTACTTCACCGAGCTGGTCACCGGCCAGATCTCGAAGAACATGATCCAGGCGTTCTTCTTCGACCTCCAGGCCGTCAACTCCGGGGCCAGCCGCCCCAAGGGCATCGAGGAGCGCCAGGTCCGCAAGGTCGCCGTCCTCGGCGCCGGGATGATGGGCGCGGGCATCGCGTACTCCTGCGCCCGCGCGGGCATCGACGTCGTCCTCAAGGACATCTCCGCGGAGGCCGCCGCCAAGGGCAAGGCGTACAGCGAGAAGCTCCTCGACAAGGCGCTCTCCCGGGGCCGTACCACCGAGGCCGAGCGCGAGGAGTTGCTGGCCCGCATCACCCCGACCGGCGACCCGGCCGATCTGGCGGGCTGCGACGCCGTCATCGAGGCGGTCTTCGAGGACACGGCGCTCAAGCACAAGGTGTTCCAGGAGGTCCAGGACATCATCGAGCCGGACGCCCTGCTCTGCTCCAACACCTCGACCCTGCCCATCACCGTCCTCGCCGAGGGCGTCTCGCGCCCCGCCGACTTCATCGGGCTGCACTTCTTCTCGCCCGTGGACAAGATGCCGCTGGTCGAGATCATCAAGGGTGAGCAGACCGGCGACGAGGCCCTGGCCCGCGCCTTCGACCTGGTCCGCCGGATCAAGAAGACGCCGATCGTCGTCAACGACTCCCGGGGTTTCTTCACCTCGCGCGTCATCGGCCAGTTCATCAACGAGGGCGTCGCCATGGTCGGCGAGGGCATCGAGCCCGCATCGGTCGAGCAGGCCGCGGCACAGTCCGGCTACCCGGCCAAGGTGCTCTCCCTGATGGACGAGCTGACCCTCACCCTGCCCCGCAAGATCCGCAACGAGACGAGGCGGGCCGTCGAGGAGGCCGGTGGCACCTGGGCCGGACACCCGGCGGACGCGGTCATCGACCGGATGGTCGACGAGTTCGACCGCCCGGGACGCAGCGGCGGCGCGGGCTTCTACGAGTACGACGAGGCCGGCGGGCGCACCCGTCTCTGGCCCGGCCTGCGGGAGCATTTCGGGGGTTTTGGGGGTCGTCCCGCGGGTGAGCACGGCACGAAGCCGGACACGGACATCCCCTTCATCGACATGAAGGAGCGGATGCTGTTCTCCGAGGCACTGGACAGCGTCCGCTGCCTGGAGGAGAACGTCCTCATCTCCGTCGCCGACGCCAACATCGGCTCCATCATGGGCATCGGCTTCCCGCCGTGGACCGGCGGCGTACTCCAGTACATCAACGGCTACGAGGGCGGCCTGCCCGGCTTCGTAGCCCGCGCCCGGGAGCTCGCCGAGAAGTACGGCGACCGCTTCCTGCCGCCCGCGCTGCTCCTGGAGAAGGCCGAGAAGGGCGAGACCTTCCACGACTGACAGCAGCACCCCGGGCCGCGTTCACTCCGCAGTGAACGCGGCCCGCAGCTCTTCCTTCAGCGACCGCTGGAACGCGGTCACCAGCGCCTGCAGCACCATCGGCTGCATATCGGCCGACAGCGACTTCATCGCCGCCACATGCTCCGGGTCCGACTCCCGCTCCCGGTACGGATCCCACACCTCGTCCCGGAACAGGCGGGTCAGCTCCTGCGCGGCGGACCGGGAGTGCTCCAGCAGTACCGTGCGCGCGGCCAGAATCGTCTCGTGCGCGATCGGTACACCGAGCAGCTCGACCCCGAGCCGCAGCAGCCCCGGGTCCACCCGGTAGCTGCCATCGGCCGGCTCCGCACGCTCCAGCACCCCCATGGCTGCCAACCGCGCTATGTCCTGTTCGCTCAGCGCCCGCCCCGCACGCCGCTCCAGCTCCGCCCGCGTCGCGTCCTCCGCCGAATCCGGCGCCCAGGACGCCACCAGCGCCCGGTGGATCGCCAGATCGTGTGCGCTCAGATCCGGTGGCAGCTGCTCCAGATAGCGTTCGATCGCGGCCAGCGTCATGCCCTGGTGCTGGAGCTCCTCGATGAGCGCGAGCCGGGACAGATGCTCATGCCCGTAGTGCCCGACGCGACGCGGCCCGATCACCGGAGGCGGCAGCAGACCCCGAGTGCTGTAGAAACGCACGGTGCGTACGGTGACACCGGCGCGCGCCGCCAGCTCGTCGACGGTGAGCGTCGGGTCCTCGGTCCCGGTCGCCATGTCTGCTCCTCGCGTTCCGACCCAGCGGCGAACTGCTGCGTCTGCACCAATCAGGTTCAACAGTATTGCTGTCTCACCACTGTTGTGAAAGTGTCCGGCAGCATCCAAGCGCAGTCCCCCTCCGGTACGGACCCGCACGGTCCGGCCGATGGTGACAGGAGGCGGCCGTGACCACGATCCTGCGACTCCCCGCGGAACCCGGGCAACTCACCCTGCCCGCTCTCCTCCTGCGCAACGCCGAGGACCACGGCGACCGCCCCGCGCTCTCCTGGCGGGCCGGCGGCGACGCAACGGAATGGACGACCCTCACCTGGCAGGAGGTACGGCGCAGGACCGCCGTACTCGCCACCGGCTACAGCGCACTCGGTGTGGAGCGTGGCGAACAGGTCCTCATGATGATGGGCAACCGGCCCGAACACTGGCTGTCCGACCTGGCCCTCACCCACCTGGGGGCGGTCCCCGTCAGCGTGTACGGCACCGCGGCCCCCGAACAGATCGCGCACATCGCCCGGCACAGCCGCGCCCGGTTCGCGATCGTCGAGGGCAGCCGCGAACTGGAGCGCTGGGAGCCGCTGCTCGCGGAGGACACCGTACGGCTGGAGAAGCTGGTCGTCGTGGAGGCGGCCGAGGCCGGACCCCATCGTGCGTACGGATCACTGCCGGCCACGGGCGCCCGGCTGCACCGGCCCGACGAGTTCGAGAAGGCCTGGCGGGAGTCCCGCGCCGACGACCTGCTCACCGTCGTCTACACGTCCGGGACGACCGGCGATCCCAAGGCCGTCCCGGTCACCCACCGCAGCGTGGTCCTCAATGCCCTCGCGCTGGACCGGGTCGTCGAGCTCCCCGACCACGTCGAGCACGTCTGCTACCTGCCTTTCGCCCATATCGCGGAGCGGATGCTCGGCATCTATCTGCCGGTCCTCCGCGCCTCGCACGTCCATCTCTGCTCCGACCCGGCAGCCGTCGCGGCCACGGCACGAGCCTTGCACCCGGCCCAGTTCTTCGGCGTACCGCGAGTCTGGGAGAAGCTCGCAGCCTCCCTGCAGGCCGCCCTTGCCACCCTGCCGGGGGAGCAGCGTGCGGCGGTCGATGCCGCGGGCGGGACGGCCCGGCAGCATGTTGCGTACCGGGAGCGCGGTGAACAGCCGCCGGCGGCGCTCGAAGCCGCTTACCAGCAGGCCAAGTCCACGATCCTGGACCCGCTGCTGGCGCCGGCCGGATTGGACCGGCTGGCGTGGGCGACGAGCGCATCCGCACCGATGCCACTCGACGTGGTCCGCTTCTGGGCCGGCTTCGGCATCGTGATCATGGACGCGTGGGGGCTGACCGAGACGGTCGGGGTCTGCACCTGCAACAGCCCGTCCGCCTTCCGGCTCGGCTCGGTGGGGCGGCCCCTGGGCGGCCTGGAACTGAAGGTCGCGCAGGACGGCGAGATCCTGGTGCGCGGGCAGACGGTCTTCACCGGCTATCTGCGCGCCGACGGGACGGTGGACGACGCCCGCGACAAGGACGGCTGGTTCGCGACCGGGGACATCGGCCGGATCGACGAGGACGGCTACCTCTGGCTCAAGGACCGCAAGAAGGAAATGATCGTCACCTCGACGGGCAAGAACGTCTCGCCGGCCCTGGTCGAGAACACCCTCAAGGAACATCCCCTGATCGGCCAGGCCCTCGTCCACGGCGACGGCCGCTCCTACCTGGTCGCGCTGCTGGTCCTGGACTCCGGGACGGCGCCTGCCTGGGCGACGGCCCACGGCATCGACGCCGATCCGTCCGCACTGGCCGGCCATCCAGCCGTACGGGAGGAGATCGCCCGAGCGGTCGAGGCGGCCAATGCCCGGCTCAACAGCACGGAACAGATCAAGCGCTACCGGCTGCTCCCGGAGGAATGGGGCCCCGGGACAGGCGAGCTGACCCCCTCGCTGAAACTGCGCCGACGGGTGATCCGCGACAAGTACGGCGAGTTGATCGACGCGTTGTACGGGGAGGGCGGCCGGGACTGACCGGGTCCCGGGCACTTGTCAGTGGTGGCTCCTACGCTGGTGTCATGTCGGAGATCACGTATGTACGGGGGGACGCCACCGCCCCACAGGGCAAGGGCGTCAGGCTGATCGCGCATGTCTGCAACGACCTGGGCGGCTGGGGCAAGGGCTTCGTCCTGGCCGTCTCGCGCCGCTGGCCCGAACCGGAGACGGCCTACCGCCACTGGCACCGGGAGCGCGCGGACAACGACTTCGCCCTGGGTGCGACGCAGTTCGTCCAGGTGAGTCCGTACCTCTGGGTGGCGAACATGGTGGGCCAGCGGGGGATGCGCACGGGCAGCAAGGGGGTACCCGTGCGCTACGAGGCGATCGACACGGCGTTGGGGGCCGTGGCCGACCGGGCCGTCGAGCTGGCGGCTCCGGTCCATATGCCGCGGATCGGCTGCGGGTTGGCGGGCGGAAAGTGGTCCCGGATCGAGCCGCTGATAGAGAAGCGGCTGCTGAGCCGGGGAATAGCGGTGACGGTGTATGACTTCGACTAGTGCACTGCCATCCGGAGCAGAGGTTCGCGACGGTCGGCCGGTTCGCTGCTGCGTGGCGGGCCGCAGGCCGGCCGGGATCTGAACCGTGCGGGACGACCCCGCGGGACACCCGGCGCGCAGCCGGTGTCCATGCGTCTTCGTTCGCGCCGGGCGCCCCCTGCGGAGTGCAGGGCAGCCTTCAGGGGGAAGAGCCCTGGAGCGGGGGAGAGTTACAGAGAAACGGGGCAGGTCACTGTGTATCGGCTTCTATGGTGGGGTGGAAGCGGCGGAACGGGGAGGGCCCATGGCGGCACCGAGAACGAGCGAGACGCTGCTGGCCCGGGCGCTCAGCGAGACGCCGCCGTCCGACGCGCTGAGCGAGCAGATCCTCGACGCCGCGCGTGAGCAGTTCATGACCTTCGGGCTGCGCCGTTCGACCGTCGATGACGTCGCCAAACGCGCCAGGGTCTCGCGGGTCACCGTGTACCGGCGGATCGGCAACAAGGACAGCCTGGTCTCGGCCTGTCTGCTGCGCGAGTACCGGCGCTTCGTCGTGGAAGTGGACGACGCGGTCGCCGCACTGCCCACGACGGAGGACCGGCTCGTCGAGGGTTTCGCCGCCGTCCTCGGGCACATTCGTGAACATCCGCTCATCGGTGGACTGTTGAGGCTGGAGCCCGAGACCATGCTTCCCTTTCTGACCCTGGAGAGCGGGCCGGCCTTCCTCGCCATCCGTGAGTACCTGGCCGACCGGCTGCGCCATGCCCGGCGTGCGGAAGGCCGGCCGGTGAGCGATCCGACACCGGTCGCCGAGCTGATGGTGCGGATCACGGTCTCCTTCCTCCTCAACCCCGTCAGCTGTTTCGAGCTCGACGACGACGCGCAGGTGCGGGCGTTCGCACGCCGATATCTGGTGCCGCTGCTTGCCGCGGGCTAGTAGTGCAACCGCATCTGGCGTGACGGGTCTTGGTCGCTGTCGTTGATGTGACTGTGTGCTGATGCGTTGACGATGGAGCAGGTCGAGTCATGGTCCGAGGGGATAGCCGGGTTCCATGCCCGCTTCGCCCGTCGCCCGACACCAGGCCACGTTCCCGATCACCGCGAGCGTTTCGTTGCCGGACAGGCTGGTGTTCGCGGCAGCCGCCCGCCACAGCGGCTCGGGCGCGGTGCCCGGCGGAGGGGTGGCAAAGGTGTCACCGCTCTTACCCCCGCCGAAATATCCGTTTCCTCCTCGGGACCGCACCCCACGACACCGGCCCCGAAGACGGCCAGCCCCAACCCGGTCCCAGCCGGCCTGAGTATCTGAGCTGACACCACGTGTCCGTCACGACCGCCCATGTCTGTTCCCACTTCCGTCCAGCTGCTCCGACGTCCCCCAGGGGTCCCTTGAGCGTCGCCAGGCTAATCATCGATTTTCGGCCGACCGACGGGTGGCACACAGCCGGGACACAGCCGTGAAGGTCTCGTCACAGGGCAACCGTCGCACCGCCCGTACCACCCGTACCACCCGTACCGCCCGCACCACCGGCGCCGGGGCCCCGCGGCGCCGGGGCCCCGCGGCGCCGGGGCCCCGCGGCGCCGGGGCCCCGCGGCGCCGGGGCCCCGGGCGCTGAGTCATACTGATGCGCCGAGCACAGGGGAAGGCTTACAGCGCATGGGGTACGGGGTGAACGGTGCGGGCCTGCCGGATCGTATCGGCGGGTATGCGGTGGAGCGGGAGCTGGGGGCCGGCGGGATGGGCACCGTGTATCTCGCGCGTTCGCGCGGCGGGCGTGCGGTGGCCGTGAAGGTGGCGCGCCCGGAGCTCGCGGCCGACCCGCACTTCCGGGAGCGGTTCCGGGCCGAGGTCGCGGCCGCGCGCAGCGTGGGCGGCTTCCACACCGCCCCGGTGGTGGACGCGGACCCGGCGGCGGTGGCGCCCTGGCTGGCCACGGCGTACGTTCCCGGGCCCACGCTCGCCGCGCTGCTCGAAGCCGAGGGGCCGATGGACGAGGCGCGGCTGCGGCAGCTGGGCGCGGCGCTCGCCGAGGCGCTGGTGGCGATCCACGGCTGCGGCCTGGTGCACCGTGATCTGAAGCCGGGCAACATCATCATGGCCGCGGACGGCCCGCGGGTCCTGGACTTCGGCATCGCGCGGGCGCTGGAGTCGACCCGTCTGACGGCCACGGGTGTGGCGTTCGGGACGCCGGGGTTCCTGGCGCCCGAGCAGGCGCAGGGGCTTGAGGTCGGCGGCGCCGCGGATGTGTTCGCGCTGGGGGCGGTGCTCGTCGCGGCGGCGGGCGGCAGCGCGTTCGGTGCGGGTACGCCGATGGGCCTGATGTACCGGTCGGTGCACGAGGCACCGGACCTGGCCGCGGTGCCGGACGGCCTGCGGCCGGTCCTGGCGGCGTGCCTCGCCAAGGAACCGGACCAACGGCCCACACCGGACGGCGTGTTGGACCTGCTGGTGCCGGACGGTACGACGTACTCCCCCACCGTGGCGATTCCCCCGCTGCCCGCCTACGCACCGTCCAGCGCCGTCCCCCTGCACCAGGCGCCCACCGAGGCCGCCCCCGTGGGCGACGCACCGGACGACAGCGACCTCGCCTTCGTGGCGCTTGCCCCGGAGAGTTCCCTCCTGGTCGACGCCGGGGGTGTCGTGCTCGGCTCGAAGGCCGGGGACCAGGCGTTCACCTGGGCGGAGATCAGCACCGTCGAGTACGCGGTCGAGGGCCCCAAACACCTCAAGGTCACCGTCCGCCTCCACAACGGCACCACCCACCAGTCCCTGCTCGCCGCTCGCAGGCGGGCCCGCCTCCAGGAGTGGCTGAAGGATCTGCCGCTGATCCTGGAGTGCTTCGTCTGACGCACGCACGCCGCCCCGTACGGCCGGCCGCTGCCCGGGATTCCCACGGGCCTCCCACGGGCCTCCCGATGTCGGGCGCCGGGTCGGGTTCAGCGGCTACGACGACGGCAAGGACAAGGGGCACTTCACCTCCGCTGCCGGGACCCTGATGGCCCTGTCGGCCTTCCCGGGCGCCCTGAAACGCGCCAGGCAGTGCCACACCTTCAAGATCGGCACCTTCCTGGCCTATGCCTCCGCAAACGCCGAGGCCACAACCTCCAGATGCGGTTGCAGTACTACTAGGTCCCTTCGTCTGGATCACAGCCGGAACCGGCTGATCACGTGGCGCTTTGTCCCTGCGGTTCCGTCGAGATGCGGTCCTCGGGTGACGACCGTGTCACCAGCGGGTTCATGTACGCGGCCGGTACGACGACTGCCTCCGGGCCGACCGCCGAGCGGGTCTCGGCGGCTTCACGCGTCCGTCGTCGGCCGGGCCCTCGGATGATCCGAAAGAATCGCCCTGGAGCCGTCGGCGGTGGGGAGGGAGCCCGTCTCGTCGGGCAGGGGCTCCAGAGGACGGCTGCGCGCCCAGTGCGGGCCGAGGTCGTCGAGCCGCCAGCCGAAGGGGTACGAACGAGGCTGCGGGCGCGAGGGCAGCCAGTGCGGCCGGGCCGGCAGCCACCGTACGCAACGCGCACGCAGCCGCAGAGCTCCCGCGGCCGACGACCGCACCCAGTGCGGTTGCGGACGGAAGCCCAGCGCCACGAGCAGCCGCTCGTCCAGCACAGCGAGCGAGAACCGCGCCACGAGGGGGCGCAACGGCCGCGGATACCAGCCGGCCATGATCCGGAACGTGGCGTTCGCAACCCGTCGGTTGGCCGGGTCGTACGCGAACATCCGCTCCTCGTACGAGTCGAGGAGCCGCTCGAACCCCTCGTACGACTCAGGAGCCCCCTCGATGCCCATCATCGCCGCCGTCTTCCGGCCGGCCTCCGCCAGTGCCTGGACCTCGTGCGTGCACAGCGGGCGCCAGCCGAACCGGTCGATCCAGCGTTTCGGGCCCACGACCGTTGTCGCGAGGACATAGAGGAAGTCCTCGTTCGGGATGCGGTACTTGCCGTGGATCCGATTGAGATGACGCGCCGCGGCCCTGCCGCGCTCGGAGTCGAAGCCGTCCGCGGCCATCTCGTACCCGAGCAGCACCGTGTCGTCGTACCGCTTCTGCCCGGACCGCTCGAACTCCTGAGTGCGGTCGAGGAGCACGGAGATCCGGGGGGCTCCGTAGTCGCGGAGGAACGCGACGCTCACGCCCTGCCGGTAGTCCCAGGGGAACTCGTACTGCGAGATCAGTCGGAGGATCTCGGCGTAATCGCGCGCGGGATCCATCCGGCGGATCTCGCGCAGACGGCTGTAACGGCCCATGGTGCGCCCTCCTGTCCGGGTGCCGAGTTCGTGCGAGCCCTGCTTCTTTCGTCTCCTCTTTTGCCCAACTCCATTGATTTACAAGGAATCTGATGGATCGTCGAATCCGAGGAGTCAAAGATACAAATACTATCGACTTGTTTCATCAGTCGCGTCAGCACCGTCGACGCGCAGGCGCCGGAGAAGGCATCCCAGGGGCCCGTGCGCACCGGCCCGGAAGCGATCGCATACTGGATCGCACAAGGGGCGGGCGCCGAGCCGCACGCCCCGTCGACCGTCGGGAGCACCGCATGAACACCGAAGCAGCTGGAGGTGGCATACCCGCCCCGCCGCCGCCCGGCGGCGTGCTCTGGAGCCTCTCCGGCGACATCCGCGCCCTCCTGATGCTGCCTGCCGCCCTCACTCTCCAGGTCGCCCACCCGGCGGTCGGTGCGGGCGTCGACGAACACTCCGTCTTCCGTACGGACCCATGGGGGCGCGGCGAGAGGTCGCTGCGATCGCTCCAGCTATGGGTGTACGGGGGCGAGGCGGCCGCCGAGGAAGGCCGCAGGCTCCGCAAGCTCCACCGCACCATCCAGGGCACCGACACCCGGGGGCGCCGTTACCATGCGTTGTCCCCCGCGAACTATGCGTGGGTGCACGCCACGGGCTTCCCCGTCTACCAGCACGCCGCGCGCTATCTCGTCCGGCCGCTCACCGACGCGCAGGAAGGGGCCCTGTACCGGGAGTGGCTCCAGGTGGGCAGGATTCTCGGCATTCACGACCGGGACATGCCGCAGACGATCGAGGAATTCTGGCCGTACTTCCGAAAGGTGCTCGCCGACGAGATCGAGCTGACCGTCGTCGTCGAGGACCTGATCGCCACCGACCGCCCCGTACCTCCGCCGGACCGTGGGCCGCTGCCCGTCCGGCTGCTGCTGAAGGCGCTGTGGCCGGTGCTGCTCCCGCCACTGGCCCGGTTCCGCCGTTTCGTGACCATCGGGCTGATGCCGCCGGACGCACGGGCGGCGATCGGGCTCGAGTGGACGGACGCGCAGGAGCGGAAGCTGCGGCGGTTCTGCGGGGTGGTTCGGCGCGTCGTGCCCGCGCTGCCCGAGCGGCTGCGCTATCTGCCGTACGCGCGCCGGGCGCGGGTGGCGCACCGCGAGGCCGTCCGGGGCGACGGGAAGCTCAGGCGGAAGCCCGGCGCACCAGCTGGGTCGGCGTGATCACGGACTCGAGCTCGTCGCCATCGCCGTTCAGCCGCCGCATCAGCATCCGCACCATCAACCTGCCCATTCCCTCGATGTCCTGACGGACCGTCGTCAGCGGGGGCTCGGTGGTCTCGGCTATCGACACCATGTCGTCGAAGCCGACCAGGGCCACCTCCTCCGGCACCCTGCGACCACGCTCGCGCAGCACCCGCAGGGCACCCGAGGCCATCAGGTCGTTGGCGGCGAAGACCGCGTCGAGATCGGGTTGGTGCTCAAGGAGTTGCGTCATCGCCCGTGCACCGCCCTCGACGGTGAAGTCGCCTTCCGCGAGCAGTGCGGGATCGCCTTCGGGCAGCACATCGCGGTAGCCGTCGATCCGGTCGAGTGCCGATGTCTGGTCGCGCGGTCCGGCGATGTGCGCGATCCGCCGACGGCCGAGGGAGACGAGATGGCGTACGGCCTCCGCTGCGCCGCCCCGGTTGTCGCAGTCGACGTAGGGAACGGCCAGTTCGGACGCAGCCCCCGGCCGGCCGGGGCGGCCGCCGTAGACCGTGGGCACCCGGAACCGGCGGATGATTGAAGGGAGCTCGTCGTCCATGTGCAGCGAGAACGCCAGCGCGCCGTCCACATGGCCGCCGGCCAGATAGCGGGCGACCCGGTCGAAGTCCCCGCTTCCCTCCACCATGAGAAGTACCAACTGGGCGTCGTACACGTTCAGTTCGCGGCTGATGCCGCGGATCTGCTGGGAGAAGAACGGGTCGGAGAAGATCCGGAACTCCGGCTCGTCGATGATCACGGCGACCGCGCCGTTGCGCCGGGTGACCAGGGTCCGCGCGGCGTGGTTCGGAACGTAGCCGAGCTCGTCGACCGCCTTGCGTACCTGTTCCACGAGCGGCTGCCGCACCCCCGCCCCGCCGTTCACCACGCGGGAGGCCGTCGCCCGTGAGACCCCGGCGAGGGCTGCCACGGCTTCCAGTGTGGGGCGGACATCGCGAGGGGAATCGGGGGTCGGACCGGGCAAGGGACGCTCCTCGTACGCGCGGGATCGGGCCGGATACGGCCGGGGCCGGCCGGACAGCACCGACGCCATCAGCCTAACCGTCCGCCCCGGCTGTCCGCCGGTCACCGTCGCCCCGCCGAGGAGAGCGGGGCGACGGTGACCGGAGCCGATCCGCGGACCGTCAGCGGTGGTCGTGAATCGTGTTCGTGGCCGCGATCTGCTTCCATGAAGCGGGCTGCGCGGGCTGCGCGGGCTGCGTGGTTGTGCGCAAGGAGCGCGCCGCGACCGCCGCCGGGGCCTGAGGCCGCGTCGGCTGGTACAGCCAGCTGTCGAAGAAGTCGGCGAGCGGCCGGCCCGAGACCCGTTCCGCGTACGTCACAAAGTCCCCCACGCTCGCGTTCCCGTAGGCATGCTCGGCCGGCCAGCCCTTCAGCAGCTCGAAGAACGTCTTGTCGCCCACCTTGTCGCGCAGCGCCTGGATCGCCAGCGCACCCCGGTCGTAGACGGCCGCGTCGAACTGGTTGTCGGGGCCCGGGTCGCCCGGCTTCACCGTCCAGAAGGCGTCGTCCGCCGGATGCTGGGCGTAGGTGTAGTCCGCCAGCTCCTGCGCGGTGCCCTCGCCCTCCTTCTCCGACCACAGCCACTGGCTGTAGCGGGCAAAGCCCTCGTTGATCCAGATGTCCTTCCAGCCCTTGAGGGACACGCTGTCGCCGTACCACTGGTGCGCCAGCTCATGGACGACGACCGAGACGTTCGCACCGTTCGCGAACTGCTTCGGGCTGTAGAAGGGCCTGGTCTGCGTCTCCAGCGCGAAACCGCTCTTCACATTGGGGGAGTAACCGCCGAGCGCATCGAAGGGATACGGTCCGAAGACCTCCGTCAGCCACTCGGCGACCTCGGTGGTCCGCTCGATGCTGGCGCGTGCCGCACCGCCGTTGGCGCCGAGATCCCTGCTGTACGCGTTGACGACCGGCAGCCCGTCCGACGTGGTGTCGGTGGTGATGTCGAACTTGCCGATGGCCAGCGTCGTCAGATACGTCGCCTGCGGCTTTGCGGAGCGCCAGTTGTAGCGGGTCCAGCCGAGCTTCGAACTCTGCGACTGGAGCGTGCCGTTGCTGATCGCCTGGGTGCCGTCGGGCACGGACACCGAGATGTCGTACGTCGCCTTGTCGAGCGGGTGGTCGTTGCTGGGGAACCACCACGCGGCCGACTCCGGCTCCTGCGCGGCCACCGCGCCGTCCGGCGTACGGACCCAGGAGGTCCAGCCGTTGATCTTCACCTCCGACGGCTTTCCGGCGTACCGCACGACCACCGAGACGGCCTTGCCCTTCGCCAGGGCTGCAGCCGGGGTGATCTCGAGCTCCTGCTCGCCGCTCCTGGCGTAACCGGCCTTCTTGCCGTTCACCCGCACCTCGGAGACGTCCAGCCCGAAGTCGAGGTTGAAACGGGAGAGTTCCTGGGTGGTCGTGGCGAGGATCGTCGCCGTGCCCTCCAGCAGGTCGGTGGCGGGCTGGTACTTCAGCCGCAGGTCGTAGTGGGAAACGTCGTAGCCGCCGTTGCCGCTGGCCGGGTAGTAGGGGTCGCCGATGCCCGGGGCGCCCGCGGTGCCTTCGGCGGCCGAGGCCGGGATCGCCAGCAGCAGGGAGGCCGCGAGTGCGCTCGGGACGATGAATCTGCGGTGCACGAATGCTCCAATTCGTCGGGGCGAATGATCTTTCGAACCGTCACGTCGACACTATTCAGCGACTGTCGCATCAGTCGTGTCCATGGCCATAGCTGTCACATGATCGTCATTCGGCCGACATGGCACACGGTAGCGATACGGCATGGGCACGTAATGTTCACCACTGATCGCCCCCTGTTGCACAGGAGTTGACCGGGGTACCTTCCGCCCATGCCGATACGTGCGCGGGGCACCCGCTTGACGTACAGATCGCTGGTGGTGGCGGCCGTCGCCGCCCTGATGACCGTCCTGCTCTCACCGGCAGGTGCACAGGGCGCCGCACGGCCCCCGGAGAACAGCGCCCAGCAATCCGGACCCCTGGAGAGCAGGCCCGTCTACTCGTACGAGAACGCCGTCCGTGAATCCGTCTGGGTCGACACCGGGCTGGACGGCGACGGAAACGGGAAGAGCGACCGCGTCGCCGTCGACGTCGTCCGGCCGCGCGAACCCGCCCTGCAGGGCCGGAAGATTCCCGTGATCATGGATGCCAGCCCCTACTACTCCTGCTGCGGCCGCGGCAACGAGAGCCAGCTCAAGACGTACGACGCCGACGGCCGACCCGTCCAGTTCCCCCTCTACTACGACAACTACTTCGTGCCGCGCGGCTACGCCTTCGTCGCCGTCGATCTGGCCGGAACCAATCGCTCCGACGGCTGTATCGACGTCGGCGGCCGCTCCGATGTGCAGTCAGCCAAGGCCGTCATCGACTGGCTGAACGGCCGCGCCCGCGGATACACCACCCGCACCGGCGGCGACCGCGCCACGGCCGGCTGGTCCAACGGCCGCACCGGAATGATCGGCAAGAGCTATGACGGCACCATCGCCAACGGTGTCGCGGCGACCGGAGTGGACGGGCTGCGGACCATCGTGCCGATCAGCGCCATCTCGTCCTGGTACGACTACTACTTCGCCCAGGGCGCCCCTCTCTACAACAGCGGCCCCGACTGGCTCTCCGACTATGTGGAGAGCCCCGAGGCGCGCGGGCGCTGCGCCGCCGTCCAGCAGCAGCTCGTCGACGAGGCGCCGCGCACCGGCGACCTGACGAAGCTGTGGAGCGACCGCGACTACGTGAAGGACGCCCGCAAAGTGCGGGCCAGCGTCTTCGCCGTACACGGCATGCAGGACCTCAACGTCCGCGCCAAGCATCTCGGCCAGTGGTGGGACGCCCTCGCGGACCAGGGCGTGGAGCGCAAGATCTGGCTCTCGCAGACCGGACACGTCGACCCGTTCGACTACCGGCGCGCCGAATGGGTCGACACACTGCACCGCTGGTTCGACCACTACCTCCTCGGTTACGACAACGGCATCGACCGTGAACCGATGGCCGACATCGAACGCCACCCCGACCAGTGGTCCACCGACAGGGTCTGGCCGCCCCGCACCACGCACACCACCACCGTGCGCCCCGGCTCCGGCAGTGCGCCCGGCGTCGGCACCCTCGCCCTGAAGCCCGCCCGTCCCGGCGCCGGCGAGACGTTCACCGACGATCCGGCGCAGAGCGAGACGGAGTGGGCCGCCGACCTGGACCGGACCACGGGCGACAAGGCCGGATTCCGCACCGCGCCGCTCACCCGGGACCTTCGGCTCTCCGGATCGTCCACGGTGACCGTCACCGCCACCCCGACCACATCGACCGCCCATCTCTCCGCGGTCCTCGTGGACATCGGCCCCGACACCGTCCGCGACTACGGATCGTCCGGCGAAGGCATCACCACTCTCGACGACCGCACCTGCTGGGGCGCGAGCACGACCGGGGACAGCTCCTGCTTCAAGGACACCCGGGCCGACACAGTCACGGTCGACCTGACCGTCATCAGCCGCGGCTGGGCAGACCTCGGCACCTACGCCTCCGCCGGACACGGTCGCCCCCTCACCCCGGGCAGGGCCTACACGATCACCATCGATCTGGCGGCCACCGACCATGTCGTCCCGGCCGGACACCGCCTCGCCCTGATCGTCGCCGGCACCGACCGGGACCTCATCGACCCGCCGGACTCCGAGCCCTCGCTCACCCTCGACCTGGCCCGTACGTCCGCGAAGCTGCCGTTCGTCGGCGGCGCCGGAGCCTTCGTACGTGCCACCGCGGGTTCCGCACCCGCGACAGCCACCCCCCGCGCAGTCCACTCCGAGGGCGTGGCGCCGCCGCGTCCCGCCCATCGCATCCCGGGAGGCAGCCGCTCATGACACCCCGTATCCCGTCCGCCCGCCGGCCCGTCCGCCGTAACCTGGTCCTGACGGTCGCGGCCGCCGTTCTGGCCGTACCCCTGGTCACCGTGCCTGCCGAGGCCGCGCACGCCCAGCCCCGCACCGGCTTCGAGATCAGCAACGGGGCCCGCTGGACCAGCCAGCCGGAGGAACAGTCCTTCCTGGCAACCGTCGACCGGGGCAGCGACCGGGTCTCCGTCGACCGGATCGGCACGACGAAGCAGGGCCGCCCGCTCCAGCTCGTCCGCATCGGCAACCACCGACCCACCGCCGACACGATGCTGCTGATCTGCAGTCAGCACGGCAACGAACCGTCCGGCCGCGAAGCGTGTCTGACGACCATTCGCGATCTGGCCTATGCCCAGGACCGGTCGACCCGCGCCTTCCTCTCCCGTACCAATGTCCTCGTCGTGCCCACCGCCAACCCCGACGGGCGCGCCGCGAACACCCGCGGCAACTCCGACGGCGTCGACATCAACCGCGACCACATCGCGCTGCAGACCGCCGAGGCCCGTGCCATGGCGGCGGTCATCCGCGACCGGAAGCCCGATGTGATCTACGACCTGCACGAGTACGGGGCCACCCCGCCGTACTACGACAAGGACCTCTTCGTCCTGTGGCCCCGGAACCTCAACGCCTCCGACCGGGTGCACGGTGAATCGCAGACCCTCGCCGAAGGGTATGTACGCCCCACCGCCAAGGAAGCCGGCTACAGCAGCGGCCTCTACGGCATCTGGACCGACCCGGTCACCGGCGAGCCGATCAAACAGACCGCGGGCGACGGACAGGAGCGCATCCTGCGCAACACCTCCGGTATCAAGCACGCCGTCGGCCTGCTCATCGAATCCCGCGTCGACGCGCTCACCGACGCCGAGAAGGCCGACCCCGCACTCAACAGCCGACGCCGCGTGAACTCGCAACTCGCCGCACTGGACGGTCTGTTCGCCTTCACCGACGAGCGGCGCGGCCGGATCGAGGCCGCCACCGCCGCATCCCGCGCCGCGGGGCTCAAGGACCGCGGTCCCATCTATCTCGGCGGCGCCGACAACGAGTCACCCCAAGCCGGTCAGGTCCTTCAGGACCCGCCGTGCGGATACCGGCTCACCAAGGCCCAGTTCGACGACATCAAGGACGAACTCGCCCTGCACGGCGTCACCTCCCGGCCCGACGGTGACGGAGCGTACGTACCGCTGCGGCAGCAGGCCCGGAATCTGATCCCGCTCCTCCTGGACGAGCGGGCGACATATCACCTCACAAACGGTCAAGCCGACACAGCTTGTTGATCCCATGAGGTGAGCGCCACGTGTGGCACTGTCTACGGAGAGTGAAATCGCGGCCGTCCGTGGAAGGTGCCATTCGTGTCGCTGGACGAACAGCGAATGGGTGGCCGGGGGGATCTGCCGGTGACGGCGGACCTCCCCGGTGCCCCGGACCGGGACCGGCACCCCACGGCCGACCAGGTGGTGTTCTCGGTCACCGCCGTCCTCGCTCCCGCCTTCGTGGTCTGAGGAGCCGCGGCCGCCGACTCGCTGGCGGACTCCTCCAGCTCCATGCTCAACGCTCCGATCCACAATGGTGGTTGGGCCTTCATGCTCGCCGCGTCCGGCTTCGTGGTGTTCGCCCTGTGACTCGCCATCAGCCGCTACGGGAAGATCGCACTCGGGCAGGAAGGGGAGGAGCCCGAATTCCACACCGTGTCCTGGGTCGCCATGATGTCCAGCGTCGGCATGGGCATCGGCCTGATGTTCGCGATCTTCGGCGGTACGACGATCAGCCCGCAGGAGGGCGGCAAGCTCTGCACCGCCGTCACCCAGGAGGCCCAGCTCTTCGGAGTGCTCCAGCAGTTCCCGATCGCAACGGCGATGAGCCTGCTGGTCATGATCCTGGTCGGCACCTTCTTCGTCTCGGGCGCGGACGCCGCGTCCATCGTGATGGGCACGCTCTCCCGGAAGGGCATCCTCGAACCGGCCAAGTGGATCGTCGTCTTCTGGGGCGTGTTCTGGGGCGTGGTCACCGGAGCGGTGGCGGCGATCATGCTGCTCATCGGCAACGGCGAGGGCGATGCGCTCGCCGGACTCCAGAACCTGACGATCCTGGTGGCCGCGCCGTTCACCTTCGTGACGATCGTTATGTGTGTGGCGCTGATGCGGGACCTGCGTCAGGACCCGCTGATCGTACGACACGAGTTCGGCGTGGAAGCCGTCGAACCAGCGGTCATCGAAGGGCACGCGAAGTATGCCGGCGACTTCGAGATCCGGATCGGCCCGGGCGGCAGCCGGATCACCACCGGGCTCCACGAGGGCCAGGGCCCCAGGCCGGGCCCCGCAAGCCCACCAAGCCCACAGGACGACTGACGACGGCCCGCCGCCCCCACCGTCCGCGCCCGCGCCCGCACCTGCTCCGCGAACCGTGACCGGCCGGGCTGCTCCGCCCTCCGTGGCCGCCGATTAGGATCGACACCCTGATGACTGCCACTCTCGTCGCCAAAGACCTCGCCGCCGGACACGGCGACCGCACACTCTTCGCCGGACTCGACCTCGTCGTCGCGCCCGGTGATGTGATCGGTCTCGTCGGTGTCAACGGTGCCGGTAAATCGTCCCTGCTCCGGCTGCTCGCCGGACTCGACCGGCCGGAGGAGGGCGAGCTGCGGCTCTCCCCGCCCACCGCCACCGTCGGCCACCTCCCGCAGGAGCCGGAGCGGCGTCCGCAGGAGACCGTGCGGGAGTTCCTGGCCCGCCGCACCGGCGTCGCCGACGCCCAGACCGCGATGGACGAGGCGACGCAGGCTCTCGTCGACGGGGCGCCGGGCGCGGACGACGCGTACTCCGAGACGCTGGAACGCTGGCTGGCTCTCGGCGGGGCGGACCTGGACGAGCGCGCCGAGGAGGTCGCCGCCGACCTCGGACTGACCGTCGGCCTCGACCTGCCGATGACCGCACTCTCCGGGGGCCAGGCAGCCCGCGCGGGCCTGGCTTCCCTCCTGCTCTCCCGCTACGACGTCTTCCTGCTCGACGAGCCCACCAACGACCTCGACCTGGACGGCCTGGAGCGGCTGGAACGCTACGTCTCCGGGCTGCGCGCAGGCACGGTCGTCATCAGCCACGACCGCGAATTCCTGATGCGTATGGTCACCAAGGTCCTCGAACTGGACCTGGCCCAGCAGCAGATCAACCTCTACGGCGGCGGATACGCGGCCTATCTGGAGGAGCGCGAGCGGGCTCGCAGGCATGCCCGTGAGGAGTTCGAGGAGTACGCCGACAAACGCTCCGCCCTCGAAGGCCGCGCGCAGATGCAGCGCGGCTGGATGGACAAGGGCGTCAAGAACGCTCGCCGCAAGGCCACCGACAACGACAAGATCGGCCGCAAGTTCCGCAGCGAATCGAGCGAGAAGCAGGCCGCGAAGGCCAGGCAGACGCAGCGCATGATCGAACGGCTCGATGTCGTCGACGAGCCGCGCAAGGAGTGGGAACTGCGGATGGAGATCGCTGCCGCACCCCGTTCCGGCTCGGTCGTGGCAACTCTCCGCGAAGCGCAGGTCGTACGCGGCGACTTCAGCTTCGGCCCGGCATCCCTGCAGATCGACTGGGCGGACCGGGTCGCCATCACCGGTGCCAACGGGGCGGGCAAGTCCACCCTCCTCGCCGCACTTCTGGGCCGCCTGCCGCTGGATGCCGGGCACGCGACGCTCGGCTCGGGAGTGGTGGTCGGAGAGGTCGACCAGGCGCGCAAGCTGTTCCATGGCTCGGAGTCGCTCCTGGAGGCGTTCTGCGCGGCCGTCCCCGACACCGAACCGGCTGAAGTCCGCACGCTGCTCGCCAAGTTCGGCCTGCGCGCGGACCACGTGACGCGTCCTGCGACGACACTCTCACCGGGCGAACGCACGAGGGCGGCGCTCGCCCTGCTCCAGGGCAGGGGCGTCAACCTCCTCGTCCTGGACGAGCCGACGAACCACCTCGACCTGCCCGCGATCGAGCAGCTGGAATCGGCGCTGGAGTCGTACACGGGGACGCTGCTGCTGGTCACGCACGACCGCCGAATGCTGGAAGCGGTACGGACGACGAGGCGCGTCGAGGTGGTGGACGGCAAGGTGAAGGAGCTGTGAGGGGCTCCTCGGGCATTGTCAGCCCGTTTGGCGTTTGAGGAGCTGGGTCCGGGGCTGAGCCACGGCTTCGGGAAGGGGCGGGGGAGGGAGGGCCCCGCACAGCGGACCGCACCCCACCCCCACCCACCCCCGACGTCAGCCCCTCTTACCGCCCTGCTTCGGATCCGCCAGCCCGGCCCGCCGCAACGCATCCGCCATCGCGCTGTTCACCGGCGCCGGCGCCGGACGGGCAGAGCCGCCGCCACCGCCACCGCCACCGCGCCGGTCCCGGTCCTGACCGCCCTGCCCCTGCCGCTGCCGCGGCGGCCGGCCACCCTGGCCACCACCCTGGCCGCCTCGCTCGCCCCGCTCCCGCCTGGGCCCGCCGCCCTGGGACGCGCCCCCCGCCGACGCCTCGTCGTCCAGCCGCAGCGTCAGTGAGATCCGCTTCCGCGGAATGTCGACATCCATAACCTTGACCTTCACGATGTCGCCCGGCTTCACGACGTCCCGCGGGTCCTTCACGAAGGTGCGCGACATCGCCGATACGTGCACCAGGCCGTCCTGATGCACACCGATGTCCACGAACGCACCGAACGCCGCGACATTGGTCACGACGCCCTCCAGCACCATCCCGGACGCCAGATCACCGATCTTCTCGACGCCCTCCTTGAAGGTGGCCGTCTTGAACGCGGGGCGCGGGTCACGCCCCGGCTTCTCCAGCTCCTTCAGGATGTCGGTAACGGTCGGCAGACCGAATTTCTCGTCCACGAAGTCGTCGGCCCGCAGCGACCGCAGCACACTCGTGTTACCGATCAGCGAGGCGACGTCACTGCCTGTCCGCTTCACCATCGACCGGACCACCGGGTACGCCTCCGGGTGCACGCTCGACGCGTCCAGCGGATCGTCGCCCCGGATGCGCAGGAAGCCCGCGCACTGCTCGTACGCCTTCGGGCCCAGCCGCGCCACGTCCTTGAGTGCCTTGCGGGACCGGAACGGCCCGTTCGCATCACGGTGCGCGACGATGTTCTCGGCCAGCCCCGATCCGATTCCCGAGACCCGTGAAAGCAGCGGAGCCGACGCGGTGTTGACGTCGACACCGACACCGTTCACACAGTCCTCGACGACCGCGTCCAGCGAGCGCGACAGCTTCACCTCGGACAGGTCGTGCTGGTACTGGCCGACACCGATCGACTTCGGGTCGATCTTCACCAGCTCTGCGAGGGGGTCCTGCAGCCGCCGCGCGATCGAGACGGCGCCGCGCAACGACACGTCCATGTCGGGGAGCTCCTGCGAGGCGAAGGCCGAGGCCGAGTACACCGACGCGCCCGCCTCCGACACCATCACCTTGGTGAGCTTCAACTCGGGGTGCTTGTCGATGAGTTCACCGGCGAGCTTGTCGGTCTCGCGGGACGCCGTACCGTTGCCGATCGCGATCAGGTCGACGGCGTGGGCCTTCACCAGCTGCTCCAGCCTGGCCAGCGACTGGTCCCACTTGTTCGCCGGGACGTGCGGGTGGATGACATCCGTCGCGACGACCTTGCCGGTCGCGTCGACGACGGCGACCTTCACACCCGTGCGGAAACCGGGGTCGAGCCCCAGCGTGGCCCGAGTCCCGGCCGGCGCGGCAAGCAGCAGATCGCGCAGGTTCGACGCGAAGACGCGTACCGCCTCGTCCTCCGCCGCCGTACGCAGCCGCAGCCGCAGATCGATACCGAGGTGCACCAGGATCCGGGTCCGCCAGGCCCAGCGCACGGTGTCGCCGAGCCACTTGTCGCCGGGGCGGCCGCGGTCGCCGACCCCGAAGCGCCGGGCGACCATGCTCTCGTACGTCGAAGGGCCGGGCGTCTCGGAGGGCTCCTCCGGCTCCATGACCAGGTCGAGTACGTCCTCCTTCTCGCCCCGCAGCATCGCGAGCACCCGGTGCGAGGGCAGCGCGGTGAACGGCTCCGTGAAGTCGAAGTAGTCGGCGAACTTCGCCCCCGCCTCCTCCTTGCCGTCCCGCACCTTGGCGGCCAGCCGCCCGCGCGACCACATGCGCTCACGCAGCTCACCGATCAGATCGGCGTCCTCCGAGAACCGCTCGGTGAGGATGGCGCGGGCCCCCTCCAGTGCGGCCGCACCGTCCGCGACGCCCTTGTCGGCGTCGACGAAGGCGGCTGCGGCGGCGAGCGGTTCCACCGACGGGTCGCCGAGCAGGCCGTCGGCGAGCGGTTCGAGCCCCGCCTCCCTGGCGATCTGAGCCTTCGTGCGCCGCTTGGGCTTGAATGGCAGATAGATGTCCTCAAGGCGCGCCTTGGTGTCGGCGGCCCGGATCTGCGCCTCCAGCGCCTCGTCCAGCTTGCCCTGTTCGCGTACCGAGTCGAGGATCGCCGTACGACGGTCCTCCAGCTCCCGCAGATACCGCAGCCGCTCCTCGAGCGTGCGCAGCTGCGCATCGTCGAGCATCTCGGTCGCTTCCTTGCGGTAGCGCGCGATGAACGGCACGGTCGACCCGCCGTCGAGCAGCTCGACGGCCGCCTTCACCTGCCGCTCGCGTACGCCGAGCTCCTCGGCGATCCTGCCTTCGATGGACGTCGTCACGGTTCTACCGACTCGCCTTCTCGTACTGGCTGTGCTTACCGGGGCGGGGCCCCTTCGCCTGCATTGTGCCGGGTGGTCGGGCGCCGTGTCGCCCGACCACCCCACTTGTCCGCCGGTCGGCGGCTCAGCCCTTGCCGATCAGATCGGCCGGGAATGCGCCCGCCGAGGCCGCCGTGAACAGGAATCCGCGCGCCAGCTCGGTCAGCCGCGCCACACCCTCCTCGCCCAGATGCTCGTACGGGGCCTGGTCCATCCGGTCCGTGGCGTCCTCCAGATCCGCCCGAAGTGCGACACCCGCCTCCGTCAATTCGCCCTCGCCGTCCAGGAGTCCACGCCCGCGCAGCCGCTCGGAGGCCTCCTCCCAGTCGCTGCGGCGCCAGCCGCGGGTGGCGAGGACCCAGCGCGGGGACATTCCCTTACCGGTCGCCGTGTGGCTGACCAGGGCCTCCACCGGGTCGAGACCGGCAGCGAGGAGAGCTGCGAGATGGCCGTCGCCGCGGTGTTCGCGCAGCAGCGCCCCCGCGTGCCAGTACGCCAGATGCGGCTGCTCGGGCACCGGAAGATCGGCATGGGCGGCGTAGAGCGGCCGGGCGTGTCGGGTGCACGCCTCGGCGGCGCGGAGCGCCAGTCCGGCCGCCTCGGCCAGTTCGGGGGAGGTGATGATCTCCTCGCCCAGCAGTCGGCGCAGCGTGGAGTCGGCGGCGCGCAGCCGGGCGTCCAGGACCGCCTGCGGCGAGGCGACGGACCATATGGCGGGCAGGTGCCGGGCGACGAGGTCGTGGTTGAAGTTGTAGAAGGCCGCGGTGACCGTGCCGGGGCCGACGGCGCCCAGCGCCGCCCCGCGCGCGGCGAAGTAGGCGGCGTTCGAGTCGTCGATGCCGAGCTCTGCGAGCTCCTTGCCGAGGTCGGGGGAGAAGTAGACCGTCGAGTGCAACGGGTTGATGGCGTTGTGGCAGCGGCGTCCAAAGCGCGGCGGCAGAGTACTCATACGAGAACGTTACCGACTGGTCGGTACGTCCCGTAACCCCGGGGCGACGCCCAATCCGTGCGAGCCCCGACATGGCAGAAAAGGTGGGCTTTTCGTCATTGCGGCCTTGCTCCTGGTTGCCCAGGATGGCAGTCATGACGCAGCGATCCGTACTCGTCGTCCTCTTCGACGGCGTCCAGAGCCTCGATGTGACCGGCCCGGTGGAGGTCTTCGCCGGGGCCTCCCACTTCCCCGGGGCCGGGTACGAACTGCGCACCGCCTCCCTCGACGGCGCCCCGGTCCGTACCAGCAGCGGCCTGACCCTCGTCCCGGACGGCGGCCTCGCCGACGCCGAACCGCCGCACACCCTCCTCGTCCCGGGCGGCGAGGGCACCCGAACCCCCGACCCGGCGCTCGTCGGCTGGCTGCGGGACCACGCCGCACACGCCGAACGGCTCGTCTCCGTCTGCACCGGTGCGCTGCTGCTCGCCGCGGCAGGACTGCTGGACGGGCACCGGGTGACCACGCACTGGACGGTCTGCGAGCACCTCGCCCGCAGCTACCCGGCGGTCGAGGTCGACCCGGACCCGATCTTCGTACGCGACGGCAGGCTGGCCACCTCCGCCGGAGTCACCGCCGGTATCGACCTCGCCCTCGCACTCGTCGAGGAGGACCACGGCAGGGACATCGCGCTCACCGTCGCCCGCCACCTGGTGGTCTTTCTGCGCAGACCCGGGAACCAGGCCCAGTTCAGCGCCCAGCTCACCGCCCAGACCGCCCGGCGCGAACCGCTGCGCGAGGTCCAGCACTGGATCACCGAGCACCCCGGCGACGATCTCTCCGTCGAGGCGCTCGCCACCCGTGCCCGCCTCTCGCCCCGCCACTTCGCCCGCGCCTTCCAGGCCGAGACGGGCCTCACACCGGGCCGTTACGTCGACCGGGTACGCCTCGAACACGCCCGTCGGCTGCTGGAGGACACCACCGATGGCGTAACCGGCATCTCACGCGCCTGCGGCTACGGAACCCCGGAGGCCATGCGCCGCGCGTTCATCAAGGCCCTCGGCACGGCACCCGCCGAATACCGCCGACGCTTCCGGACCCAGCCCGCCATCGGCTGACCGACCGCTCCGCCGACGTCCGACCGACGTCACCGACCGACGAGAAGGAACCCCATGCAGATCGCCATCGTCCTCTTCGACCGCTTCACCTCACTCGACGCCGTGGGCCCCTACGAAATGCTCGCCCGCACCCCCGGCGCCGAGACCGTGTTCGTCGCCGAACGGACCGGACCCGTGCGCAACGACAACGGCAGCCTCGCGCTCGTCGCCGACAAGACCTTCGCCGACGTACCGGCACCGGATGTGATCGTCGTCCCCGGCGGCCCCGGCCAGAGCGACCAGATGGAGAACGAGACACTGCTCGGCTGGCTGCGCACGGCCGACGCCACCAGCACCTG
The DNA here is from genome assembly GCF_044741025.1 of Streptomyces sp. NPDC088246. Classification (NCBI taxonomy): domain Bacteria; kingdom Bacillati; phylum Actinomycetota; class Actinomycetes; order Kitasatosporales; family Streptomycetaceae; genus Streptomyces; species Streptomyces sp. NPDC088246. The sequence continues at coordinate 58,678 of NZ_JBIURV010000009.1, read as the reverse complement.
GACCACCTCCGTCTGCACCGGTTCGCTGTTGCTCGCCGCGGCCGGACTGCTGAAGGGCCGCCGCGCCACATCGCACTGGCTCGCGCTGGACATCCTGAAGGGCTTCGGCACGGACGCGACCGGCGAACGCGTTGTCGTCGACGGCAAGTACGTCACGGCAGCGGGCGTCTCGTCCGGCATCGACATGGGGCTCACCCTGCTCGGCCGGATCGCGAACGACGAGCACGCCATGGCCGTACAACTGCTGACCGAGTACGACCCGCAGCCGCCGTACGACGCGGGCTCACCGGCGAAGGCCCCGGCGGCACTGGTCGAGGAGTTCCGCACCAAGAGCCGCTTCGTCCTCGAGCAGTAGCCGAGGGGGCGTCAGGACCCCGTCGTCCAGGTGAAGCGCGGCGCGCGCCGCTCCAGGAACGCGGCGACACCCTCCGCGGTGTCGCCGCTGCGCCGCGCCTGCTCCGCCCAGTAGGCGTCCCGGTCCTCGCGTCCTGTGGCGAACTCCTTCGCCGCCGCCTGCGTCAGCTGCGAGCGTGCTGCCAGGGTCCGTGCGTACGAGTCGATCCGCTTGTCCAGCTCACCGGCCGGCAGCACCTCGTCCACCAGACCGGTCCGCAGCGCCCGTGCGGTGTCGATCAGCTCTCCCGAGAACAGCAGATGCTTCGCGGCGGCCGGCCCGATCAGCGCCACCAGCCGCCGGGTCGACGACGCGGCGTACACGATCCCGAGCTTGGCCGGTGTCACGCCGAACGACGCACCATCCTCGGCGAACCGCAGATCACAGGCGGCCGCGAGCTGGCTGCCGCCCCCCACGCAGTAGCCGCGGACCGCCGCCAGCGTCGGCCTGGGGAAGGCGGCCAGCGCCTCCTCGGCCACCAGGGCGAGCGCCTGCGGATCGCCCGCCGGATCCCGGAGCGAGGAGATGTCCGCACCGGCACAGAAGGTGTCGCCGGCGCCCGTCAGCACGAGCACCCGGACCGCAGGGTCGGCGGCCAGCCGCTGCAGCAGACCGGGCAGCGCGCTCCACATCGCGGCCGTCATCGCATTGCGTTTGGCGGGGTTGCTGATGACGACAGTGGCGACACCGCCCGCGACGGTGTGCTCCAGCCGGGGTTCCGTACGGTCCATGCGCCGGATGCTATCCGTACGGTTCGAACCTATGATCAAGAAGGGGTCCCCGGACAGGCACGCACCGTGAGGAGCTTCCCGTGGCCGATCCCGCAGCCGAGGGCAAGAAGCTGAGCCGTAGTTTCGGCCGGCTGGCGCTGCTCGGCACCCTTCTCGTCGTGGCCGGGCTGGTCGGCCTCGTCTACACCGGCGTCGCTACGCTGACCTCGATGCTCCTCTTCGGCTGGCTTCTGCTGATCGGCGGCCTCGTCGGGCTGCTCCACGCCATCGAGTCCCGCGGCACCAACTACTTCTGGCTGGGCGTCGTGGTGGCCGCACTGAACATCGCCGCCGGAGTCGTCGTCCTGCGCCATCCGCACGGCACGGCCGAGGCGCTGACCATGTTCGCCGCGCTGCTCTTCCTGACCGGTGGGGTGTTCCGGCTGGTGGGCAGCGTCGTGGTGCGTGGTCCGCAGTTCGGCTGGACGCTGCTGCAAGGGGCCTTCGGCCTGCTGCTGGGGCTGCTGGTGCTCTTCGACTGGCCGCACAGCAGCCTCTACGTGCTCGGCCTCTTCTTCTCGCTGGCGCTGCTCTTCGACGGGCTCGGCCTGATCGCGATCGGGGTCGGCGGCCGCCGTATCGTCTCCATGGTCTCGGATCAACAAGTGGCCGGAGAGCTGCCGGACGCGCCCACCGGCGAGGATCAGGACCGGTCCAGGAGCTGATGGTTTCGAGCTTGTCCGGTCAAAACCTGTCGATAGAAGTCGACTTTTGTGCAGTAGCACGGCCCGGGCCAACTACGCCCCGCACTCTGTACTCGATGTGCAGTCACCATCGAGTCGAGAGCGGGTACCGGACTATGGAGAGCCGCGGGAGTGTCCCCGCCCGGCCCGTGTCGTACGAGGGAGTCTGGCGGTTCACCGCCCCGGCCGTGGACGTCTCCGTACCGCAGGCCAGGCACGCTGTACGCGACCTGCTGAACCGCCAGGGCGTGCCGATGGACGACGACATCGCCGAGGGCCTGCTGCTCATCGTTTCCGAGCTGGTCACCAACGCCGTGAAACATGCCGCGCTGCTCTCGCCGGAACTCGCCGTCGAGGTGGCCGTCGGCGCGGAATGGGTCAGAGTGTCCGTCGAGGACAACCACCCCTACCGTCCGACGGCCCTGGAGACGGACTACGCGCAGACCGGCGGGCGCGGCCTGCTCCTGGTCCGGGAGATCACCCGGGAAGCGGGCGGCGCCTGCGATGTGGAACACACCGCAGGCGGCGGAAAGATCATCTGGGCGGCACTGCCGCTGCGCCCGCAGCTCTGACCACCCGCATTCGCTGCGGCACCCGGTGCCCTCCGCTCGCTACCAGCCGGCGGACGGTCCGGTCAGCTCCCTGATCGCCGGTCGTGCGGCATCCAGCACGGTCATGAACCAGGCCGAGAACGGCGCCCGGGCATGCTGCTCGGTCAGCTCGTCGGCTGTCACGAACGCGGTTTCGCCGACTTCCTCCGGGTCCGGGTGCAACTGGTCCTGCGCCATTCCCACGAAGAGATGGTTGAACTCCTGCTCCACCAGGCCGGAGGCCGGGTCGGGGTGGTTGTAGCGGACCGTGCCCGCCTCCGCCAGCAGGGAGGGAGAAACCCCCAGCTCCTCGTACGTACGCCGGGCGGCGGCGGCGAAGGGCGCCTCACCCGGGTAGGGGTGGCCGCAACAGGTGTTCGACCAGACACCGGGGGAGTGGTACTTGCCGAGCGCGCGGCGCTGCAGCAGCAGCCTGCCCTGCTCGTCGAAGAGGAACACCGAGAAGGCCCGGTGCAGTTGACCGGGCGGCTGATGGGCGGCGAGCTTCTCCGCCGTACCGATGGTGGTGCCGTTCTCATCGACCAGTTCGAGCATGATCGCTTCTGCTGTGCCGTTCGACGAGCTGTTCGCCGCGGTGGCTGGTGTGGTCGGCATACCCATCCTTCGCTATGGTCCCGGCCCCGTGCGCCGGTCCCGTCGAGTCCGCTCAAGTCTGCCGTACAAAAGCCGCTTGTCCGCACTTCGGGGTCCTGGCATGTCCGGCCCCACCGCACCCCGGGGGCACGGCGGGGCCGGACGGCACGTCAGACGCCGAAAGCCGCCGGGTAACGGATCGTGCCCCGCGGCACCGGAGCGGAGTCGTCGAGCACCAGAGCCATCATCGCTTCGTCCGGGACGTCGAAGCCCGGCCGGATCCCGTACCGGGACGCCGGTACGAAACCGAACTTCGGGTAGTACTCGGGATGACCGAGCACCAGGACGAGCGGCTCGCCCCGCAGCCGGGCCGCGTCGAGCACGGCCCGCACCACGGCCTGTCCGGCGCCCTGCCGCTGACGGTCCGGGGCCGTCGCCACAGGGGCCAGCGCGAGCACCGGCGCGTCCCCGACCCGGCAGCGGGTCAGCAGCGCGTACGCCGCGATCCCGCCGTCCGGGCCGTCCAGCGCGACGTACCCGAGGCCGGGCAGCCAGGCCGCCGGATCGGCGCGCAGCGCGTCGACGAGAGCTGCTTCGTCCGGCGTCGGGAACGCGGCGGCATTGACCGCGTGCATGGCCTCGATGTCCGCCGCCGTCTCCGGCCGGGTCGTCCAGCGCGGGTCGGCAGGGCGCAGTACGTAGCAGGCGTAGCCGTACTCCGCACCGTGGTCGCGCCGCATGGCCAGCTCCTCGCGGCTCGCCGCGAGCGCCCACTCCATACCGGGAGCCGACGTGTCGGCGGCCTCGACACGCTCGGCGAGCGGGACGTAGTACTCGTCCCAGTCGCTGTCGGGCTGCACCCACACCCCGAGGACGTGGTAACCGGCCGCCACGGCTGCCGCGGTGTTGGCCGCCACGGGGCGCAGCGCAGTCTCCTGCTCCCAGAAGGCGCGGGCCTCGTCCGTCGGCGTGTCCGTCGTCCAGACGCACTCGCTGACGACGAGGGAGCCGCCCGGGGCGAGCAGCCGCTTCCAGTCACGCAGTGCGGTGTCGAAACCGATGATGTAAGCGGACCCCTCGGCCCAGACGAGATCGAACGACCCGTCCGGGAAGTCGGGGCCGCAGAGCTCGGCCATGTCGGCCCGGACCGTACGGATGCGGTCGCCGAGCCCACGGGCTTCGGCCGCCTCGCGCAGTTCGTCGAGGAACGGTTCGTGGAGGTCGACGGCGGTCACCTCGGCGCCCGCCTCGGCGGCGAGCAGCAGTGCGGCGCGGCCGGGACCGCAGCCCAGGTCCAGGACGCGCGGACGGCGTGGCAACGGGCCGGTGAGCTCCAGCAGCCGCCGGGTGGTGGCATCGGAGCCGGGGCTCTGCCGGGGCAGGTTGTGGTGCAGGGAGAAGAACGCCTCGGAACGGATGGCGTGATCGTTGTCGGTCAACGTGGGAAACCCTTGCGTGTGAGGGCTCCGGCCAACGTGTCGACCCGGTGCGAGTCGGGGCGTCAGCCGAGAACCCGGGAGATGAAGAGGGACCGGATGCTGCGCCGGGCAGGCGCCGTCGCGACGGTCATCAACCTCAGCTCCTCTCTCGGACACGGGGAGGCCCATACACCTCGGCGAATACCCTACACGGCCCTGCTGAACGGCAGTTCAGTGGCAGAGCCTGGCCTCGTGCTCGGCATGGCCGCTCGGCTCCAGCTGGAATGTGCAGTGCTCCACGTCGAAGTGGACACCGAGGCAGCCCTGCAGTTCATGGAGGAGCTTCTCGTGACCGATCGAGTCGAGCATGTCCTGACGCACCACCACATGGGCGGAGAGCACCGGCATTCCCGACGTGATCGTCCAGGCATGCAGGTCATGGACGTCCAGCACTCCGGGCAGGGCGGTGATGTGGGCACGTACCTCAGCCATGTCGACGCCCTTGGGCGCCGCCTCCAGCAGCACATTGAGCGTCTCCCTGAGCAGCTTCACCGTGCGGGGGACGATCATCAGGCCGATCACCAGCGAGGCGATCGGGTCGGCGGCCTGCCAGCCCGTGGCCAGGATGACTCCCGCCGAGATCAGCACGGCGAACGAGCCGAGTGTGTCGGCGAGCACCTCCAGATAGGCGCCGCGCACATTGAGGCTCTCCTTCTGGCCGCGGAGCAGCAGCGACAGGGAAATCATGTTGGCGACCATGCCGACCAGGGCGAAGACGATCGTCAGTCCGCCCCTGGTCTCGGCCGGGGTGATGAAGCGCTGGATCGCCTCGAAGAGCAGGAAGCCGCCCACACCCAGCAGCAGCAGACAATTGGCCAGGGCGGCGAGGATCTCGGCGCGGGCGAAGCCGAAGGTGCGATTGAGCCCGGCCGGCCGGTTGGCGAAGTGGATCGCCAGCAGTGCCATGCCCAGACCCAGGGCGTCGGTCGCCATATGGGCCGCGTCGGCGATCAGGGCGAGTGAGTCGGAGAGCAGTCCGCCGACGATCTCCACGACCATCACGGTGAGTGTGATGCACAGCGCGATCCGCAGCCGTCCCTTGTATGCGGCAGCTGCCGTGCCGGTGGGCGGTGGTCCGCCGTGTGTGTGCCCGTGGTCGTGCCCTGCCCCCATGGGGACGCCTCCCGGTCGTCTCGCGGACTCGGACGCGATCCGCCCGAGCACTGCCAGTGAACTACGGGTGGGGGGTATCCGGCAACACGGCACTGAACACCGTTGTCATATGCCCTGACCTGCGGAAATGCTTGCAGGTCAGGGCTGTGGGGCGATCGCTGACGGCTCAGTTGCCGCGTGCCTCGGGGTGGTGCAGGCACCAGCCCTGCCAGGCCGACTCGACCATCTCGCGTACCCCGCGCCGGGCCGTCCAGCCGAGCTCCTCGGAAATCCGGACGGCGGACGCGACGGCCTTTGCCGCGTCGCCGGGGCGGCGCGCCTCGATCTCCGGCTTCTCCGGCCGGCCGCTGACCTCGCCCACCAGATCGGCGAGCTCACGCACCGAGACGCCCTCGCCGCGGCCGATGTTCACGGTCAGGTCCCCGGCGTCCTGCTCGGCCAGCCTCCGGGCGACGGAGAGATGCGCGTCGGCGAGGTCCGCGACATGGATGTAGTCGCGGATGCAGGTGCCGTCGGGTGTCGGGTAGTCGTCACCGAAGATCCGGGGGGCCTCGCCGCGGGTCAGCCGGTCGAAGAACATCGGAATCACATTGAAGACACCGGTGTCCGACAGTTCCGGCGCGGCCGCTCCGGCCACGTTGAAGTAGCGCAGACAGCCGGTGGACAGGGAGTGCGCCCTCCCGGTCGCCCGGACCAGCCACTCCCCGGCGAGCTTGGTCTCACCGTACGGATTGATCGGAACACACGGAGTGTCCTCGGTGATGAGTTCCACATCCGGTACGCCGTACACCGCGGCCGAGGACGAGAACAGGAAGCGCCGCACACCGGCGGCGACGACGGCCTCCAGAAGGACGGTCAGCCCGGCCAGGTTCTCCCGGTAGTACAGCAACGGCTTCTCGACGGACTCGCCGACCTGCTTCTTCGCTGCGAGATGCACCACACCGCTCACGTCGTACTGGGCCAGCACCCGGTCGAGCAGCGCACGGTCGGCGGCCGAGCCCCGGATCAGTGGAACATCCGCCGGGAGCCGCTCGACGACACCGGTCGAAAGGTCGTCGAGGACGACCACCCGCTCACCGGCACCCGCCATGGACCGCACTACATGTGCACCGATATATCCCGCTCCGCCTGTGATCAGCCATGTCATGCGGGTCAGCCTAGGTGTATGCCATCGCGTTTTGTCAGCCGAGGCGGGGATCGACGATGATGATCGCGGACGGCGTCGCATGATGCCGGTCCACCCCGAACGGAGCACAAACGGGCAGTGAACTCCCGCTTCCGTTCATCCGATAGCCTCTGCCGACGTGCCGCCGGCCCGCTTGTGGGCCTCAATGTCGCGCGCCGGCCCCGTCAGCACCAAGGAGTGAGTTCGTCTGTCGACCGCCATCCTCACCGGTGCACCGGTACCCGGATCGTCGCTCGTGGACGATCTGCGGTCACTGGGCTTCGACGTACAGATCGCCGCCGATGTGACCGAGGCCGCACTGCTGCTCTCGGCCGTCCCCGCCGACCGCCGCGTCGCACTGGTCGACCCCCGTTTCGTCGGCCATGTCCATGCCCTCCGGCTCGGGCTGACCGACCCGCGCTTCCCCGCCGCCACCGTGACCGGTGCGCTCACCGCGCAGCCGGAGGCGCGCCCCGCGCTCGTCCGCGCTCTGAGCACCACCGCCGCGGCCGTCGGCGCGGGCGTCCCGACCGGCCCGGGCGCGACCACGACGACGGTCACCGACCGCACCGTGCCGGGCCGCCTCGCCGTCACCATGGACGCGGAAGGCACCGCTGTGCAGCGCCCCGAGCTCGGCTCGCTGGTCGCCGCCGTCCCGGCCGACGAGTCCGCACGCACCACCGCGCAGAGCGCCGTCACCGCAGTCGACGACGAGGCGGTACGGCTGCGCAGCGCCGTGAAGGCCCACGACGGCTTCTTCACCACGTTCTTCATCAGCCCGTACTCCCGCTACATCGCCCGCTGGTGCGCCCGCCGCGGTCTCACTCCGAACCAGGTCACCACCGCATCCCTGCTCACCGCGCTGATCGCGGCGGGCAGCGCGGCGACCGGCACCCGCGGCGGCTACATCGCCGCCGGACTGCTACTGCTCTTCTCCTTCGTCCTGGACTGCACCGACGGGCAGCTCGCCCGCTACTCGCTGCAGTACTCGACGATGGGTGCCTGGCTGGACGCCACCTTCGACCGGGCCAAGGAGTACGCGTACTACGCAGGCCTCGCGCTCGGCGCCGCCCGCGGCGGTGACGACGTATGGGCACTGGCCCTCGGCGCGATGGTGCTCCAGGCCTGCCGCCATGTCATCGACTTCTCGTTCAACGAGGCGAACCATGACGCGGTGGCCAATTCGAGCCCCACGGCAGCCCTCTCCGACCGGCTCGACAGTGTCGGCTGGACGGTCTGGCTGCGCCGGATGATAGTGCTGCCGATCGGCGAGCGCTGGGCGATGATCGCGGTGCTGACCGCGGTGACCACGCCCCGGATCGTCTTCTACGCCCTGCTCATCGGCTGCGCCTTCGCGGCCTGCTACACCACCGCGGGCCGCCTGCTGCGCTCGCTGACCCGGAAGGCGCAGCGCACCGACCGCGCCGCCCGGGCACTGGCCGACCTGGCCGACTCCGGTCCCATCGCCCAGATCGTGGCGGCACGGGGCCCCCGGATCGGGGGCGCCTGGAGCGCACCGGTCATCGCGCTCGTCGGCGCGGGGGCACTGATCGCCGCCGCCCTCCAGCAGCCGTTCGGCAGCACGCAGATGATCTTTGCCGCGGTGTTCTACGCGATCTGCTCGGGCATGGCCGTGGCCCGCCCCCTCAAGGGCGCCCTCGACTGGCTCGTACCCCCGATATTCAGGGCGGCGGAGTACTGCACCATCCTCGTTCTCGCCGCCCGCAGCGATGTCGCGGGAGCCCTTCCCGCAGCCTTCGGGCTGGTCTCGGCCGTCGCCTACCATCACTACGACACGGTGTACCGCATTCGCGGCGGCACCGGCGCGCCGCCCCAGTGGCTGGTACGCACGATCGGTGGGCACGAGGGCCGCACTCTGGTGGTGGCCGTACTCGCCGCCGTGCTCACTCAGCATTCAGCGTTCACCGTGGCGCTCACCGCTCTCGCGGTGGCTGTGGCACTGGTGGTGCTCGTGGAGTCCATCCGCTTCTGGGTGTCCTCCGGAGCACCCGCCGTACACGACGAAGGAGAACCCGCATGATCGGCCTCGTACTGGCAGCCGGTGCAGGACGGCGTCTGCGCCCCTACACCGACACGCTTCCGAAGGCTCTCGTGCCTGTGGGCCCTGAACAGGACGGCGCTGCGAAGACGGTCCTGGACCTGACGCTGGCGAACTTCGCGGAGATCGGCCTCACCGAGGTCGCCGTCGTCGTCGGCTACCGCAAGGAAGCCGTGTACGACCGCAAGGCCGAGCTCGAGGCGAAGTACGGCGTGAGCCTCACCCTGATCGACAACGACAAGGCCGAGGAGTGGAACAACGCCTACTCCCTGTGGTGCGCCCGTGACGTCCTGACGCGCGGCGTCATCCTGGCCAACGGCGACACCGTCCACCCGGTCTCCGTCGAGAAGACCCTGCTCGCCGCCCGGGGCAACGGCCAGAAGATCATCCTCGCCCTCGACACGGTGAAGCACCTCGCCGACGAGGAGATGAAGGTCATCACCGAGGGCGACAAGGGTGTGCGGCGCATCACCAAGCTGATGGACCCGGCCACCGCGACCGGTGAGTACATCGGCGTCACCCTCATCGAACCGGAGGCCGCCGCGGAGCTCGCCGACGCCCTGAAGGCGACGTTCGAGCGCGACCCCGACCTCTACTACGAGGACGGCTTCCAGGAGCTCGTGAACCGCGGCTTCACCGTCGACGTGGCCCCCATAGGCGAAGTGACGTGGGTCGAGATCGACAACCACGACGACCTCGCGAAGGGCCGTGAGATCGCGTGCCAGTACTGACCCGGCTCATCCCGTCCCCGGTCGTGGTCGACATCCGCCGCGGCGCTCTGGACGATCTGGCCGGTCTCCTTGCCGACCAGCGGATCTCCAACTCCGGCAGGCTTGCCATCGCCATAAGCGATGGCTCGGGGCGGGCGCTGCGCGAGAAGCTCTCGCCGGTGCTGCCCGGCGCCGATTGGTACTGCGTGGCCGGGGGCAACATCGACGCGGCCGTGAAGCTGGCCGACGACATCAAGGGCAAGCGGTACGACGCCGTGGTCGGCCTCGGCGGCGGCAAGATCATCGATGTCGCGAAGTACGCCGCGGCCCGGGTCGGCCTGCCACTGGTCTCCGTCGCCACGAACCTCGCCCACGACGGCCTGTGCTCGCCGGTCGCGACGCTGGACAATGACAACGGCCGCGGCTCGTACGGTGTCCCGACGCCGATCGCGATGGTCATCGACCTTTCCGTCATCCGCGATGCCCCGGACCGTTTCGTACGCTCCGGCATCGGTGACGCGATCTCCAATATCTCGGCGATCGCCGACTGGGAACTCTCGCACCAGGTCAATGGCGAGCAGATCGACGGACTCGCCGCGGCCATGGCCCGTACGGCGGGCGAAGCCGTCCTGCGCCACCCCGGCACCATTGCCGACGACGAGTTCCTCACTGTCCTCGCCGAGTCGCTCGTGCTCTCCGGCATCGCGATCTCGATCAGCGGCGACACCCGCCCGTCGTCCGGCGCCTGCCACGAGATCAGCCACGCCTTCGACCTGCTCTTCCCCAAGCGGGCCGCGAGCCACGGCGAGCAGGTCGGCCTCGGCGCTGCCTTCGCGATGCATCTGCGCGGAGCCCATGAGCAGTCCGGGCTGTTCTCCTACGTACTGCGCCGCCACGGTCTGCCCGTCCTGCCCGAAGACATCGGTTTCACCGCCGACGAGTTCGTCAGGGCCGTCGACTACGCCCCGCAGACCCGCCCGGGACGCTTCACGATCCTGGAACACCTCAACCTGTCCACCGACCAGATCAGGGACGCGTACGCCGACTATGCCAAGACCATCAGTAGCTGAACTCCGCCCGGTCGTTCACCCGGACGGTGTGAAGGACCGGCGCAGCGGTGAGCACTGGGCCGGGCGCATGTACATGCGGGAGATCTCGCTGCACATAGACCCGTACCTGGTGAACACGAAGATCACGCCGAACCAGCTCACCTACCTCATGGTGGTCGTGGGTGTCATAGGCGGCGCAGCCCTGCTGATCCCGGGGCTGACCGGCGCTATCCTCGCGGTCGTGCTGTTCCAGATCTATCTCCTGCTCGACTGCGTCGACGGAGAGGTCGCCCGCTGGCGCAAGCAGACCTCGATCACCGGTGTCTACCTCGACCGGATCGGCCACTACCTCTGCGAGGCGGCTCTTCTGGTCGGCTTCGGCATCCGGGGTGCGGACGTCTTCCACCAGAACGGCACCTCGACCAACTGGCTGTGGGCGTTCCTCGGGACGCTCGCCGCGCTCGGCGCGATCCTGATCAAGGCCGAGACCGACCTGGTCGACGTCGCCCGTCAGCGCAGCGGACTGCCCGCCGTCAAGGACGAGGCGTCCGTGCCGCGCTCCTCCGGCCTGGCGCTCGCCCGCCGCGCCGCTGCCGCGCTGAAGTTCCACCGCCTCGTCGGCGGCATCGAGGCCAGCCTCTTCATTCTGGTGGCCGCGATCCTCGATGTGGTCCACGGCGACCTGTTCTTCAGCCGTCTCGGCATCGCGATCCTGGCCGGCATCGCCATCGTCCAGACCCTTCTGCACCTCGTGTCGATCCTGGCGTCGAGCAGGCTGAAGTGAGCACCCCCATGAAGCTCGGCGCGGTCGTCATCACGATGGGCAACCGCCCCGAAGAGCTGCGCGCCCTCCTCGATTCGGTCGCCGAGCAGGACGGCGACCGGATCGAAGTGGTGGTCGTCGGCAACGGCGCCCCCGTACCGGACGTCCCCGCGGGTGTACGCACCGTCGAGCTGCCCGAGAACCTCGGCATCCCCGGCGGTCGCAACGTCGGGATCGAGGCCTTCGGCCCGTCCGGCGCCGATGTGGACGCTCTGCTCTTCCTCGACGACGACGGACTGCTGCCGCTCACGGACACCGCCGAGCTGTGCCGACAGGCGTTCGAGGCCGATCCCGAACTGGGCATCATCAGCTTCCGTATCGCCGACCCCGACACCGGCGTCACCCAGCGCCGCCACGTGCCACGGCTGCGTGCCTCCGACCCGATGCGCTCCTCGCGCGTGACGACCTTCCTCGGCGGCGCCAACGCCGTGCGCAGCAAGGTCATCGCCGAGGTCGGGCCGCTGCCCGGCCAGTTCTTCTACGCGCACGAGGAGACCGATCTCGCCTGGCGGGCACTGGACGCCGGCTGGATGATCGACTACCGCGCGGACATGGTTCTCAACCATCCGACGACCGCCCCGTCGCGGCACGCGGTGTACCACCGCATGGTGGCCCGCAACCGGGTCTGGCTGGCCCGGCGCAATCTGCCGGCGCCGCTGGTCCCCGTCTACCTGGGTGTGTGGCTGCTGCTGACCCTGCTGCGCAAGCCCTCCGGGCCGGCCCTCAAGGCATGGTTCGGCGGCTTCCGGGAAGGCTGGTCCACGCCGTGCGGAACCCGCCGTCCGATGAGGTGGCGCACGGTATGGCGGCTGACCAGACTAGGCCGCCCTCCCGTGATCTGAGAGGCTCTCCTCTGAGAGCATGAGTCGTACGTTTTCTCCACGGGACCTGTCCGCTCCGAGCCGCGCCCGCGACTGGCTGCGCATCCTGAATACGAGAGTTTCATCTGGTGAGTGACACAACCCATGATGGTGCGGTCGCACTGAGCACCCCACCATCCGCCGACGACGGCCTGAGCGCGGCCGAGACGGCCACCAAGTACGGCCTGACGGTGAGCGGCGCCCGGCCAGGGCTCTTCGAGTACATCCAACAGCTCTGGGGCCGCCGCCACTTCATCATGGCGTTCTCCAGGGCGAAGCTGACCGCCCAGTACAGCCAGGCGAAGCTCGGCCAGCTGTGGCAGGTGGCCACACCGCTGCTCAACGCCCTGGTCTACTACCTGATCTTCGGGCTGATCCTGGGTACCAGGAAGGGAATGACCCAGGAGATCTTCATCCCGTTCCTGGTGACCGGTGTCTTTGTCTTCACCTTCACCCAGAATTCGGTGATGGCGGGTGTGCGGGCCATCTCCGGCAACCTCGGACTGGTCCGGGCGCTGCACTTCCCGCGCGCCTCGCTGCCCATCTCGTTCTCGCTGCAGCAGCTCCAGCAGTTGCTGTTCTCGATGATCGTGCTCGCGGTCGTGGCCGTCGCCTTCGGCAGCTATCCGGGTCCCTCCTGGCTGCTGATCATCCCGGCGCTGGTGATGCAGTTCCTCTTCAACACCGGCCTGGCGATGATCATGGCCAGGCTCGGCAGCAAGACCCCCGACCTCGCCCAGCTGATGCCGTTCATCATGCGGACCTGGATGTACGCGTCGGGCGTCATGTTCTCCATCCCGGTGATGCTCAAGGACAAGCCGGACTGGATCGCCGACGTGCTCCAGTACAACCCGGCGGCCATCTACATGGACCTGATCCGCTTCGCGCTGATCGACGGCTACGGCTCGGAGAACCTGCCGTCGCACATCTGGGTCGTGGCGCTCGCCTGGTCGGTCCTCGTCGGCGTCGTGGGCTTTGTGTACTTCTGGAAGGCAGAGGAACGGTACGGCCGTGGCTGACGACAACACTTCGGGGCGCGTCCCCACCGTCATCGCCGACGATGTGCACATCGTGTACCGGGTCAATGGCGCGGGCGGAGGCAAGGGCAGCGCCACTGCGGCACTGAGCCGGATATTGCGCCGCGGCAAGGGCGAGTCGCGCGGTGTGCGGAAGGTGCACGCCGTCCGCGGAGTCTCCTTCACCGCCTACCGGGGCGAGGCCATCGGCCTGATCGGGACCAACGGCTCCGGCAAGTCGACCCTGCTGCGGGCCATTGCCGGTCTGTTGCCGACCGAGCACGGCAAGGTGTACACGGACGGCCAGCCGTCGCTGCTCGGTGTGAACGCGGCGCTGATGAGCGATCTGACCGGCGAGCGCAACGTGGTGCTCGGCGGTCTCGCGATGGGCATGTCGCGCGAGGAGATCCGCGAGCGCTACCAGGGCATCGTCGACTTCTCCGGCATCAACGAGAAGGGCGACTTCATCACCCTTCCGATGCGGACGTACTCCTCCGGAATGGGCGCGCGGCTGCGTTTCTCCATCGCCGCCGCGAAGAACCACGACGTCCTCATGATCGACGAGGCGCTGGCGACCGGTGACCGCAAGTTCCAGATCCGCTCCGAGAAGCGCATCAGGGAGCTCCGCAAGGAAGCGGGCACCGTCTTCCTGGTCAGCCACAGCAACAAGTCCATCAGGGACACCTGTGACCGGGTGCTGTGGCTGGAAAAGGGCGAGCTGCTGATGGACGGACCGACGGACGAGGTCCTCAAGGCGTACGAGCGCGAGACCGGGAAATAGCTGCTCCCAGGTCTCGTGACGCCGAGGTGGCCTCCGCCGGAGAGTTCCGGCGGAGGCCACCTCGGCGTCCGGATCGTGGACTCCCGGCGGCGGCCACCACCCCCGGCGGTACGCCCAGCACAAGATCTCCTCCCGTCGGATGACGTCAATTTCCTTGCGCACGGGGAAGGTTGGCGGGGCAGGGCGCGTTGTTCTTCTGCGCGTAACACCCCGGCGTATCGATGAGCGTTGTACAACGTAAGCTGTAGCGGTGCTGATTCGTTGCAAGTGGGGCGATAGTGCCTGGCCATACGGCCTGGCGGCGTGCTCCGCACTCGGTAGAGCGGGCGGCGTGTCCGGAATGGGATGTTTTAGGTCAGCAGTGTAGAACGGGAGATGTGACGGCTATGACGGAAAATCTCCAGCTCCGAGGTGCTCACGCCGTCCCAGCGCCGGGCGGTCGGTGGTGACCCGTACCCAGCAGGTGCACCCCGATGCCGCCGTGCCCAGCACCCTCGACAAGGCCGCGGACGAGAATTTCCCCGTAGCACCCTTCTTTCTGCCGCGCGCCTGGCGCGACGACCTGATGGCCGTCTACGGCTACGCCCGTCTCGTCGACGACATCGGCGACGGCGATCTCGCCCCCGGCGGCGCGGACGCCCGCCATCTCGGGCTCGACCCGGCGCAGACCGAGGACCGGCTCGCCATGCTCGATGCCTTCGAGGCCGATCTGCACCGGGTCTTCGACAGCGCGGGCGACGGCCCGCGCCACCCCCTGCTGCGTGCCCTGCGCCCCACTGTGCGGCGCTGCGCGCTGACTCCCGATCCCTTCCTCGGCCTCATCGAGGCGAACCGGCAGGACCAGAAGGTCCGCCGCTACGGGACGTACGAGGACCTCGTCTCCTACTGCGAGCTCTCCGCCAATCCCGTGGGCCGGCTTGTCCTGCAGATCACCGGAACCGCCAGCCCCGAACGCATCCGCCGCTCCGACGCCGTCTGTACGGCCCTGCAGATCGTCGAGCACCTCCAGGACGTCACCGAGGACCTCGGCCGCGACCGGATCTATCTGCCCGCGGACGACATGGCCCGGTTCCATGTCCGCGAAACCGATCTGGCCGCCCCGTCGGGGGGCGCATCGGTGCGTTCACTGGTTGCGTACGAAGCAGAACGCGCTCGGGAACTGCTGAATGAAGGCACCCCCCTGGTGGGTAGCGTCCACGGCAGGCTCAAGCTGCTTCTCGCCGGATTCGTGGGAGGGGGGCGTGCCGCCCTCACCGCGATCGCGGCCGCCGGGTTCGACGTACTGCCCGGACCGCCCAAGCCCACTAAGCCCAGCCTGCTGCGCGAAGTGGGAGTTGTCTTGCGAAGAGCGCGTAGAGAGGGGTGAGCCGGACCGTGGAGGGACAGACGACGTATATGTCGGCACCGGTACAGGCCGCATACAGTTACTGCGAGGCGGTCACCGGACAGCAGGCGCGTAACTTCGCGTACGGCATCAGGCTGCTGCCGGCCGAGAAGCGGCAGGCCATGTCGGCGCTGTACGCCTTCTCCCGTCGTGTCGACGACATCGGTGACGGCGAGCTGGAGCCGGAGGCCAAGCGGACCCGCCTGGAGAGCACCCGCACACTGTTGGACCGGATCCGCGACGGCGTGATCGACGAGGACGACACCGACCCGGTGGCCGTCGCGCTCGCCGACGCCGCGCGCAGATTCCCGCTCCCGCTCGGCGGGCTCGACGAACTCATCGACGGCGTGCTGATGGATGTGCGCGGTGCGACGTACGAGACCTGGGACGACCTCAAGGTCTACTGCCGCTGTGTCGCGGGCGCCATCGGCCGCCTCAGTCTGGGCGTCTTCGGTACGGAACCGGGCGCGCCCGGCGCCGACCGGGCCGCGGAGTACGCCGACACGCTCGGCCTCGCGCTCCAGTTGACCAACATCTTGCGCGACGTACGCGAGGACGCGGGCAACGGGCGTACGTATCTGCCCGCCGACGACCTCGCCAAGTTCGGCTGCTCGGCAGGCTTCCATCGGGCCACCCCGCCGCCCGGAGCCGACTTCGCCGGCCTGGTCCATTTCGAGGTACGCCGTGCCCGCGCACTGTTCGCCGAGGGATACCGGCTGCTGCCCATGCTGGACCGGCGCAGCGGCGCCTGCGTCGCGGCCATGGCGGGCATCTACCGGCGGCTGCTCGACCGGATCGAGCGCGACCCCGAGGCGGTGCTGCGCGGCCGGGTCTCGCTGCCCGGCCACGAGAAGGCGTATGTCGCGGTGCGTGGACTGTCGGGCCTCGACGCGCGATACATCTCCCGCCGCACGGCCAGGGGGCGTGTCTGATGCACCGTACGGACATCTCGTGCAACATGCGCATCACGGTGAGTCGCTTCGATCAGCGGTCAACCCCCTGGTGTACTGACGCGTCCCTGACTGAAGTGACCTGGCGAAAGGAGGACGCATGACGGACGACGCCCCGCGTTCCTCCCGCGCGGTCGTGATCGGCGGCGGACTCGCCGGCATCACCGCGGCCCTGCGTCTCGCCGACGCCGGGCTTGACGTGACCCTTCTCGAAGGGCGGCCAAGGCTC
Organism: Streptomyces sp. NPDC088246; assembly: GCF_044741025.1. Classification (NCBI taxonomy): domain Bacteria; kingdom Bacillati; phylum Actinomycetota; class Actinomycetes; order Kitasatosporales; family Streptomycetaceae; genus Streptomyces; species Streptomyces sp. NPDC088246. The sequence goes on along the minus strand of NZ_JBIURV010000009.1, from coordinate 42,030 downwards.
GGCGGACTCGCCTTCTCCTTCCGGCGCGGCGAACTGACGGTCGACAACGGACAGCATGTCTATCTGCGCTGCTGCACCGCCTACCGCTGGTTCCTCGACCGCGTGGACGGGACGCGGCAGGCACCACTGCAAAACCGTTTGGACGTGCCTGTTCTCGATGTCGGGCGCCCCTTTGGCCCCCGGCTGGGACGGCTGCGCCGCAACGCACTGCCGGTGCCGTTCCACCTAGCCGCCGGACTCGCCGGCTATCCGCATCTCTCGCTCACCGAGCGGGCGAGCGTCGGACGCGCCGCACTGGCGCTGGGCCGACTGGACCCGGACGACCCCGCGCTCGACGCCGTCGACTTCGGCAGCTGGCTCGCCCGTCACGGGCAGTCGCCGCGCACCATCGAGGCCCTCTGGGACCTGGTGGGCGTCGCCACACTCAACGCCACCGCGCCGAACTCCTCGCTGGCCCTTGCCGCGAAGGTCTTCAAGACCGGACTCCTCTCCGAACCCGGCGCCGCCGACATCGGATGGGCGAGCGTGCCGCTCGGCGAGGTGCACGACACACTGGCCCGCAAGGCTCTCGACTCCGCCGGGGTACGCACCGAGCTGCGTACGAAGGCATCCTCCATCACCCGTACGGAGGACGGCCGCTGGATCGTCGACACCGGCAGTGAACGGATCGAGGCGGACACCGTCGTCCTCGCCGTCCCGCAGCGCGAGACCCACGACCTGCTGCCCGAGGGCGCACTCGACGAGCCGGAGCGGCTGCTCGACATCGGCACATCGCCGATCCTCAATGTGCACGTGGTCTACGACCGCAAGGTACTGCGCCGCCCGTTCTTCGCCGCGCTCGGCTCCCCGGTCCAGTGGGTCTTCGACCGCACTCAGGCCTCGGGTCTTACCGGCCCCGGGCAGTACCTCGCCGTGTCCCAGTCCGCCGCGGACGAGGAGATCGACCTCCCCGTTGCCGAGCTGCGAAAGCGCTACCTGCCCGAGCTGGAGCGGCTCCTTCCGGCCGCACGCGGGGCCGGAATCAGGGATTTCTTCGTCACCCGGGAGCGCACGGCGACCTTCGCCCCCGCCCCCGGCGTCGGCCGACTGCGGCCCGGCGCCCGCACTCGTACTCCCGGCCTGAGTCTGGCCGGAGCTTGGACGGCCACCGGCTGGCCCGCGACGATGGAGGGTGCCGTCCGCAGCGGGTTCAGCGCAGCGGACGCCGCGCTCCGGACGCTCGGCCGCACCCATGAACATCCGCTGCAGGAGGCGGCATGAGCAGTACCACCGGAACAAGAGGAGAGTCAGTGACCCCGGCGAATCCGGCTTTCGACACCGTGGCCGACACCACGGACGTCACCGCGCTTCTGGAGCGCGGACGGGCCCTTTCCGCGCCGGTGCTCCGGGCCGCCGTTGACCGGCTCGCACCACCCATGGACACCGTCGCCGCCTACCATTTCGGCTGGATCGACGCCCAGGGACGGCCCTCCGACGGCGACGGCGGCAAGGCCGTGCGTCCGGCGCTCGCCCTGCTGTCCGCGGAGGCGGCCGGCGCCGCCGCCGAGGCCGGCATCCCCGGCGCCGTGGCCGTCGAACTCGTGCACAACTTCTCGCTGCTGCACGACGACCTGATGGACGGCGACGAACAGCGCCGCCACCGCGACACCGTCTGGAAGGTGCACGGCCCCGCCCAGGCGATCCTGGTCGGCGACGCGCTCTTCGCGCTCGCCAACGAGATCCTGCTGGAGCTCGGCACCGTCGAGGCGGGCCGCGCGGCCCGTCGGCTGACCGTCGCCACCCGCAAGCTCATCGACGGGCAGGCCCAGGACATCTCCTACGAGCACCGCGAGCGGGTCACCGTCGAGGAGTGCCTGGAGATGGAGGGCAACAAGACCGGCGCCCTGCTCGCCTGCGCCTGCTCCATCGGCGCGGTCCTCGGCGGCGCCGACGACCGGACCGCCGACACCCTGGAGGCATACGGCTACCACCTCGGCCTCGCCTTCCAGGCCGTCGACGATCTGCTCGGCATCTGGGGCGACCCCGAGTCCACCGGCAAGCAGACCTGGAGCGATCTGCGCCAGCGCAAGAAGTCCCTGCCGGTCGTCGCCGCGCTCGCAGCGGGCGGACCGGCCTCGGAGCGCCTCGGCGAACTGCTCGCCGCCGACGCCAAGAGCAGTGATTTCGACAGCTTCTCCGAAGAGGAGTTCGCCGCCCGTGCGGCGCTCATCGAGGAGGCGGGCGGCCGCGAATGGACCGCCCAGGAGGCCCGTCGACAGCATGCGGTCGCCATTGAGGCACTGCACCGGGTCGACATGCCGCAAACCGTGCGGGCGCAGCTCACAGCGCTCGCGGACTTCGTCGTCGTACGAAAGAGATGATCGCCATCTGCTCCATATGACTCGCAGTCGCCGGCCGGTGTCCGTCCCGGGCGCCGGCCGACGGAGACCCCAGCACAGCAGAGGAACAACTGCACGAAGGGGAAGCCATGACAGCGACGACCGACGGAAGCACCGGGGCTGTGAGCCCCCGCGCAGCCTCGGCCAGTAATCCGACCGATACAACCATCGTCGCGGACGACGTACTCGCCGCCGCGCGGCGGGCCGCGGAACGCTCGGTGGAGCATCTCCTCGGCAGGCAGGACGAGCAGGGCTGGTGGAAGGGCGACCTTGCCACCAACGTCACTATGGACGCCGAGGACCTGCTGCTCCGTCAGTTCCTCGGCATTCAGGACCAGGCCACCGTCCAGGCGGCCGGCCGTTTCATCCGCGGCGAACAGCGCGGCGACGGCACCTGGGCCACCTTCCACGGAGGCCCCGGCGAACTCTCCACCACCATCGAGGCGTACGTGGCACTGCGGCTGGCCGGAGACCGGCCGGACGAACCGCATATGGCCCGCGCTTCGGGATGGATCAGGGAACAGGGCGGAATCGCGGCGAGCCGCGTCTTCACACGGATCTGGCTCGCCCTCTTCGGCTGGTGGAAATGGGACGACCTGCCGGAACTCCCGCCCGAGCTGATGTTCTTTCCCAAATGGGTTCCGCTCAACATCTATGACTTCGGCTGCTGGGCCCGCCAGACCATCGTGCCGCTCACCATCGTCTCGGCCAAACGGCCGGTACGCCCGGCCCCCTTCGCCCTCGACGAGCTGCACACCGACCCACGCCACCCGAACCCGCCCAGGTCCGCCGCTCCGGCGGCGAGCTGGGACGGAGTCTTCCAGCGCCTGGACAAGGCGCTGCACGCGTACCACCGGATCGCACCTCGCAAGCTGCGCCGGACCGCCATGAACGCCGCGGCCCGCTGGATCATCGAACGCCAGGAGAACGACGGCTGCTGGGGAGGCATCCAGCCGCCCGCCGTGTACTCCGTCATCGCCCTGCACCTGCTCGGCTACGACCTGGACCACCCGGTGATGCGGGCCGGACTCGCCTCGCTCGACCGCTTCGCCGTCTGGCGCGAGGACGGCGCCCGGATGATCGAGGCCTGTCAGTCCCCGGTCTGGGACACCTGCCTCGCCACCATCGCCCTCGCCGACGCCGGGGTCAGCCCGGACCACCCGGCGCTCGTGAAGGCCGCGGACTGGATGCTCGGCGAGGAGATCGTGCGGCCCGGCGACTGGTCCGTGCGCCGTCCCCGGCTCAACCCGGGCGGCTGGGCGTTCGAGTTCCACAACGACAACTACCCGGACATCGACGACACCGCGGAGGTGGTCCTCGCGCTGCGCCGGGTCCGCCACCCCGACAAGGCACGCATAGAGGCCGCCATCAGGCGCGGAGTGCGCTGGAACCTCGGCATGCAGTCCCGCAACGGGGCCTGGGGCGCGTTCGACGCGGACAACACCAGCGCGTTCCCCAACCGGCTGCCCTTCTGCGACTTCGGTGAGGTCATCGACCCGCCGTCCGCCGATGTCACCGGGCACGTGGTCGAGATGCTCGCCGTCGAGGGGCGGTCCGGGCACCCCGCCACCCGGCGCGGTGTCGAGTGGCTGCTCGCCGAACAGGACGTGAGCGGCGGCTGGTTCGGCCGCTGGGGCGTCAACTACGTATACGGCACAGGGTCGGTGGTGCCCGCACTGGTGGCCGCCGGACTGCCCGTCACGCATCCGGCGATCCGCCGCGCGGTCGGCTGGCTGGAGTCCGTACAGAACGACGACGGCGGCTGGGGCGAGGACCTGCGCTCGTACCAGGAGGACAAGTGGATCGGGCACGGCGCCTCGACCGCCTCCCAGACCGCGTGGGCACTGCTCGCACTGCTTGCCGCAGGACGGCGGGACAACAAGGCCGTGCAGCGGGGAGTGTCCTGGCTCAGCGAGACGCAGCTGGCCGACGGATCCTGGGACGAGCCGTACTTCACCGGAACCGGCTTCCCCTGGGACTTCTCCATCAACTACCACCTCTACCGACAGGTCTTCCCGCTCACCGCACTCGGACGGTACGTGTATGGCGAACCGTTCGCCGACCGCACGGTCACCCGCAAGGGGGCCTGATGGGCGATGGTCCGGGGCCGGCCCGCCCCGCAGCGCCGCTGCTGATCGCCTGTGCGCTCGGCATCGAGCAATTCGCCCTGCGCAGCGGCAGAGGCAGGGCCGGTGACGCGCCGGGCCCGGTGACCGTACTCCGTACGGGCATGGGCCCCAAGGCCGCGGAGGCGGCCGTGTCACGGGCGCTCGGTCAGGACCGGGCGCCCGGCACAGCGGTGCTCGCCTCCGGATTCTGCGCCGGGCTGTCACCCGGCATGCACCCCGGGGACCTGGTGGTCGCCGCCGAGACCAGGGAATCCGGGGACTCGACGGTCTGCACCGGCACGGGCCTGCTTGCCGAGGCCCTCGCCGGTGCGGTGCCCGGCCGCACCGTCCACACCGGTCCGCTGACCGGCTCCTCCCATGTCGTACGCGGACATGAGCGGGCCGAGCTGCGGGCCACCGGAGCGATCGCGGTGGACATGGAGTCCGCCGCCACTCTCCGCGCCGCCCTGCGGTCCGGGCCACGCCCGGTTGCCGCCGTACGGGTGGTCGTGGACGCTCCCGGGCATGAGCTCGTCCGCATCGGCACGATACGCGGTGGAATATCGGCTTTCCGTGTTCTCCGTGCCGTCCTACCGGCTTTCTACGAATGGCACCGATCTCTGCTGCTCCCCAGGAGGTGAGCTAGATGGCCATGCCGCTCCGCCAGACCATCAAGGTTGCGACGTACCTCATTGAACAGAAGCTCCGCAAGCGGGACAAGTTCCCGCTCATTGTCGAGCTGGAGCCTTTGTTCGCCTGCAATCTGGCGTGCGAGGGCTGTGGGAAGATCCAGCATCCGGCCGGAGTTCTGAAGCAGCGTATGCCGGTGGCCCAGGCCGTCGGTGCGGTACTGGAATCGGGCGCCCCGATGGTTTCCATCGCGGGCGGCGAACCCCTGATGCACCCGCAGATCGACGAAATCGTGCGGCAGCTGGTGGAAAGGAAGAAGTACGTCTTCCTCTGCACCAATGCGATGCTGCTGCGTAAGAAGATCGAGAAATTCACCCCGTCGCCGTTCTTCGCCTTCGCAGTGCACATCGACGGGCTGCGCGAACGGCACGATGAATCGGTCGCCAAGGAAGGCGTGTTCGACGAGGCGGTGGCGGCGATCAAGGAGGCCAAGCGCCGTGGCTTCCGGGTCACCACGAACTCCACCTTCTTCAACACCGACACCCCGCAGACCGTCATCGAGGTCCTGAACTATCTCAATGACGATCTGAAGGTCGACGAGATGATGATCTCGCCCGCCTACGCGTACGAGAAGGCACCCGACCAGGAGCACTTCCTCGGCGTCGAGCAGACCCGAGAACTGTTCAAGAAGTCGTTCGCGGGCGGCAACCGGTCCCGTTGGCGACTGAACCACTCGCCGCTGTTCCTGGACTTCCTGGAAGGCAAGGCGGACTTCCCGTGCACCGCGTGGGCGATCCCGAACTACTCGCTCTTCGGCTGGCAGCGGCCCTGCTATCTGATGAGTGACGGGTACGTCCCGACGTACCGCGAACTCATCGAGGAGACCGACTGGGACAAGTACGGCCGGGGCAAGGACCCGCGCTGCGCCAACTGCATGGCGCACTGCGGTTACGAGCCCACCGCCGTCCTCGCCACCATGGGATCGCTGAAGGAATCCCTGCGCGCCATGCGCGAAACCGTCTCCGGGAACGGGTGACGTCATGACCGCTGGAGAACCGGTCGCACTGGGTCTCCCCGAGCTGCCGGCCCGGCCGCTCGCGATGCGCCGTCACTCGCGGCGCATCCGGGTCGGGTCGGTTGCGGTCGGCGGGGATGCGCCGGTGTCGGTGCAGTCGATGACCACGACGCGTACGTCGGACATCGGTGCGACGTTGCAGCAGATCGCGGAGCTGACGGCGTCGGGCTGTCAGATCGTGCGGGTGGCGTGTCCGACGCAGGACGATGCGGACGCGCTGGCGACGATCGCGAGGAAGTCGCAGATTCCGGTGATCGCGGACATTCATTTCCAGCCGAAGTATGTGTTCGCGGCGATTGATGCGGGCTGTGCGGCGGTGCGGGTGAATCCGGGGAACATCAAGCAGTTCGACGACAAGGTGAAGGAGATCGCGCGGGCGGCGAAGGATGCGGGTACGCCGATCCGGATCGGTGTGAATGCCGGTTCGCTGGATGCGCGGCTGCTGAAGAAGTACGGGAAGGTGACTCCGGAGGCGTTGGTGGAGTCGGCGTTGTGGGAGGCGTCGCTCTTCGAGGAGCACGGTTTCCGGGACATCAAGATCTCGGTGAAGCACAACGATCCGGTGGTGATGGTCAATGCGTACCGTCAGCTGGCGGCGCAGTGCGATTATCCGCTGCATCTGGGGGTGACGGAGGCGGGGCCGGCGTTCCAGGGGACGATCAAGTCGGCGGTGGCGTTCGGTGCGCTGCTGAGTGAGGGGATCGGGGACACGATCCGGGTGTCGCTGTCGGCGCCGCCGGCCGAGGAGGTCAAGGTCGGGCTGCAGATTCTGGAGTCGCTGAATCTGAAGCAGCGGCGGCTGGAGATCGTGTCGTGTCCGTCGTGCGGCCGGGCGCAGGTGGATGTGTACAAGCTGGCGGATCAGGTCAGTGCGGGTCTTGAGGGCATGGAGGTGCCGTTGCGGGTGGCCGTGATGGGCTGTGTCGTCAACGGTCCGGGTGAGGCCCGTGAGGCGGACCTGGGTGTCGCTTCCGGGAACGGCAAGGGGCAGATCTTCGTGAAGGGCGAGGTCATCAAGACCGTGCCCGAGTCGAAGATCGTCGAGACGCTGATCGAAGAAGCCCTGAAGATCGCCGAGGGCATGGACGACGCGGGGACACCATCGGGGGTTCCCGCCGTCACCGTGAGCTGAAACGGAACCAGAGAGGGGGCCCGAGCGTGACGATTCTGGAGAGCATCCGGGGGCCGCACGATCTCAAGGCGCTGAGCGAAGCACAACTCGAAGAACTCGCCGAGGACATCAGAGAGTTCCTCGTCCGGGCGGTGGCGAGGACCGGCGGTCATCTGGGGCCCAACCTGGGGGTGGTGGAGCTCTCCATCGCCCTGCACCGGGCCTTCGACTCGCCCGTGGACCGCATCCTGTGGGACACCGGGCACCAGAGCTATGTGCACAAACTGCTCACCGGGCGGCAGGACTTCTCCAAGCTGCGCGGCAAGGGGGGCCTTTCCGGCTACCCCTCCCGCGAGGAGTCCGAGCACGACGTCATCGAGAACTCGCATGCCTCGACCGTCCTCGGCTGGGCCGACGGCATCGCCAAGGCCCATCAGGTGCTGGGGCGGAGCGACCATGTCGTGGCCGTCATCGGTGACGGGGCCCTCACCGGCGGGATGGCCTGGGAGGCGCTCAACAACATCGCGGCCGCGAGAGACCGGCCGCTGGTCATCGTGGTCAACGACAACGAACGCTCCTACGGCCCCACCATCGGCGGCCTCGCCAACCACCTCGCCACCCTCCGCACCACCGACGGATACGAACGCTTCCTCTCCTGGGGCAAGGGCGTGCTCCAGCAGACGCCCGTCATCGGACAGCCGTTGTACGAGTCGCTGCACGGCGCGAAGAAGGGGTTCAAGGACGCCTTCGCCCCGCAGGGCATGTTCGAGGACCTCGGGCTCAAGTACGTCGGGCCGATCGACGGCCATGACATCGCGGCCGTCGAATCCGCACTGCACCGGGCGAAGCGCTTCCACGGCCCGGTGCTGGTGCACTGCCTCACCGAGAAGGGCCGTGGCTACCCGCCCGCGCTCCGGGACGAGGCCGACCGCTTCCACACCGTGGGCGCGATGGACCCGCTGACCTGCGCACCGCTCGCCCCGTCCGGAGCGCCCTCCTGGACCTCGGTGTTCGGGGACGAGATCGCCGCGATCGGCGCGGAGCGGCCGGATGTCGTGGCCATCACCGCGGCGATGCTGCACCCCGTCGGACTGACGAAGTTCGCCGAGGCGTTCCCCGACCGGGTCTGGGACGTCGGGATCGCCGAGCAGCACGCGGCGGTCTGCGCAGCGGGACTCGCCACCGCCGGACTGCATCCGGTCGTCGCTGTCTACGCCACCTTCCTCAACCGGGCCTTCGACCAACTGCTGATGGATGTCGCGCTGCACAAGTGCGGGGTGACCTTCGTCCTCGACCGGGCCGGAGTCACCGGTCCCGACGGGCCCTCGCACAACGGAATGTGGGACATGTCCATGCTGCAGGTCGTCCCCGGGCTGCGGATCGCCGCCCCGCGCGACGCCGACGAATTGCGCGCCGAGCTCCGCGAGGCCGTCGACATCGACGACGTACCCACCGTGATCCGGTTCCCCAAGGAGTCGGTGGGGGAGCCGATCCCGGCCATCGACCGGATCGGCGGAATGGACGTACTGCACCGGGCGGACGACCCCGATGTGCTGCTCGTGGCCGTCGGTGTGCTCGCCCCGGTCTGTCTGAAGGCCGCAGACCTGCTGGCGGGCGGCGGCATCCGCTGCACCGTCGTCGACCCGCGCTGGGTCAAGCCGGTCGACGAACAGCTGGCCCCGCTCGCCGAACGGCACCGGCTGGTCGCCGTCGTCGAGGACAACAGCCGGGCAGGGGGTGTCGGTTCGGCGGTCGGGCAGGCGTTGCGGGATGCCGGGGTCGACGTACCGCTGCGGACGTTCGGCATCCCCGATCAGTTCCTCGCCCACGGCAAGCGCGCCGAAGTGCTGGCCGACATCGGGCTCACCCCTGTCGAGGTCGCGGGGCGCATCAGCGCCGCACTGGCCGGCAGGGAAGCAGCGACAAGGAGCGAGGAGAGCGGGGCATGAAGGACGACGGGCCCAAGGGCTTCGACCTGGCACAGCTCCTCGCGGAGCGCGGCGGCGAGCGCTACGAGCTGCACACGAAATACCTCAACCACCAGCTGCCCCGCATGCTGCACACCATCGGCTTCGACAAGGTCTACGAACGGGCCGAGGGCGCGCACTTCTGGGATGCGGACGGCAACGACTACCTCGACATGCTCGCCGGGTTCGGCGTGATGGGCCTCGGCCGGCACCACCCCGTCGTACGCAAGGCCCTGCACGACGTCCTGGACGCCTCGCTCGCCGATCTCACCCGCTTCGACTGCCAACCGCTGCCCGGGCTGCTGGCCGAGAAGCTGCTCATGCACAGCCCGCACCTGGACCGGGTCTTCTTCGGCAACAGCGGTACGGAGGCTGTCGAGACCGCCCTGAAGTTCGCCCGGTACGCCACAGGCAGGCCCAGGATTCTCTACTGCACCCACGCATTCCACGGGCTGACGACCGGCTCGCTCTCGGTCAACGGGGAGAGCGGCTTCCGGGACGGCTTCGCACCGCTGCTGCCGGACACCGCCCTAGAGCTCGGGGATCTCGACGCACTGCGCCGTGAACTGAAGCGCGGTGATGTGGCGGCACTGGTCGTCGAGCCGATCCAGGGCAAGGGCGTCCACGCAGCGCCGTCCGGCTTCCTGCGGGATGCGCAGGAACTGCTGCACAAGCACAAGGCACTGCTTATCGCCGACGAGGTGCAGACCGGCCTCGGCAGGACCGGCGACTTCTACGCGTACCAGCACGAGGAGGGTGTCGAACCGGATCTGGTCTGTGTCGCCAAGGCTCTCTCCGGTGGCTATGTGCCGGTCGGGGCGACCCTCGGCAAGGACTGGATCTTCAGACGCGTCTACTCGTCGATGGACCGGGTCCTGGTCCACTCCGCGAGCTTCGGCTCCAACGCCCAGGCGATGGCGGCCGGGCTCGCGGTCCTCGCGGTGATGGAGGATGAGGAGACCGTCGCGGGTGCGCGCCGCACCGGTGATCTGCTGCGCGCGCGGCTGGCCGCACTGGTCGACCGCTATGAGCTGCTGCACGAGGTGCGCGGGCGCGGGCTGATGATCGGCATCGAGTTCGGCCGGCCGTCGTCACTGAAGCTGCGCAGCCGCTGGACCATGCTGCAGGCGGCCCGCAAGGGCCTCTTCGCGCAGATGGTGGTGGTGCCTCTGCTGCAGAAGCACCGCATCCTCACCCAGGTCTCGGGCGATCAACTGGAAGTGATCAAGCTGATTCCGCCGCTGGTGATCGGGGAGCCGGACGTCGACCGGTTCGTCACGGCGTTCACCGCGGTGATGGACGAGGCGCACAGCGGCGGTGGGCTGATGTGGGACTTCGGCAGGACGCTGGTGAAACAGGCCGTCGCCAACCGCTGATCCCGCGGGCGGCCCTGCAAGGTTTACCCCATTTACCTCGGAGGCAAGAAATTTGCCTCCGAGGAAAGTTCCTGGCCCAATGGGTATATGAACACTCCAGACGGAGGGGTGGCCGACGAGCTGCCGGGAGTCGCGCAACGCCTGCGCGATCTGCGCCGCAGCCGTGGTCTCACCCTGGAGACCGCCGCTCAGCGGGCGGGGCTCTCACCCGCCCATCTCTCCCGGCTCGAAACGGGCCGTCGGCAGCCTTCGCTGCCGATGCTCCTCGGTCTTGCCAGGATCTACGGTACGACGGTCTCCGAACTGCTCGGCGAGACGCCCCCTGAACGGGGGGCGGTCATCCGCGGCGGGAAGTACGAGGGGGCCGAGGCCGACGGCTGGATGTATCAGCAGGCCGGCGGCTCCGGCCGGGCGATGCAGGCGCTCCGCGTCCGGGTTCCGTACGGCGCACAGGGTGATCTCGTGCGCGTCCATCCCGGCGAGGAGTGGCTGTACGTGCTCGCCGGACACCTCCGGGTCACGCTCGGGGACACCGTGCACGATCTCGCCCCCGGTGACAGCGCGCACTTCGACTCGCTCACCCCGCACCGGATCGCGGCCGTCGACCGTGACGGTGCCGAGCTGCTCTTCGTCCACACCCTGCTGCAGAGCCCCGCCGCCGAGCTGTGCCTCGGCAGCGGCATCCACCATCGCTGAGACCGGTCCGTCCGGTCACCAGAGAGGACTGTCATGTCCGATTCAGAGAACTTCGACCCGCTCGGGTCCAAGAAGAACTACGAAGCCCAGGAGCGGAAGTTTCCGCGCGGCGTGGTGATCCGACTGTTTGCCTACCTCATCGCCGGACACATCTTCGCGGCCTTCCTCTACCTGCTCTTCGCAGTGGCCGGCAAGGGCTGACCACCGCCGACGGGCAGGTGTGGCTATGCCTCGTCGAGGAGCCGGCCGCGCAGCTGCTCACGGGTCTCGGGCGTGAGCTTCAGGCCCTCGGAGAAGTAGCGGTCCGTGCTGCCCCAGGTCTCCTCGATGGTGGCGAAGGCCGCCGCGAGGTAGTCGGCGTGGGCGCCGAAGAGCGGATTGAGCAGCTCCATCACCTCGGCCGACATGCCGTCCGCCGAGGTGTCGTTGCGGCGCACCTTGTAGCGGCGGTGGGCGTCGTTCGACTTCAGGTAGTCGGCCTCGATGGCGTCGCGCTCGACACCGACCGCGAGGAGGGACACCGCGATCGACAGACCGGCCCGGTCCTTGCCCGCCGCGCAGTGCATCAACGCGGGAACGCTGTCCTCGGCCAGGGCGTGCAGAACCCGGCTGTGCTCGGCGGTACGGTCCCGGATGATCGCGCGGTAGGAGGAGATCATCCGGTTCGTTCCCTTGCCGTCGGCCAGGATCGAGCGCAGCTGGTCGAGGTCGCCGTCGCGGACCATCCGCCAGAACTCGGCGCCGTCGGCGGGGTCGGAGAGCGGGATGCTCACATTCCGTACGCCAGGCAGCTCCACATCCAGGCCGTCGAGCCGGTGGTCGGCCGCATTGCGGAAGTCGAAGACCGTGTGCAGACCGAGACCGCCCAGGAAGGCGGCGTCCTCGGCGGTGGCGTGCGCGAGGTGACCACTGCGGAAGAGCCGCCCGTACCGCACCCGCCGGCCGTCCACGGTGGGCAGTCCGCCCACATCGCGGAAGTTCCGGACACCCGCCAGCTCGGGTTCCGTCGACGGGATCTGCGGCAACTGCTGCGTCACAGTGACTCCTGGAGTGTCTGGCGCCGGCGCGAGTCGCCGACAAGGCCACTCCCGCGACGATACGACATTGATTCCTCAGGCAATCATCTTGGTCATTGCTTGTCGATACTTCCGCCAACCCCGGTACTCCTGCGGCAAATCCGCCCGGTGAATTCCTTGCAAGGCCGTTGCCCACCCACCGGCAATGGTCGATGATGTGCGGGACTGTTGGAATGTGGGGATGCGATGATCGAGACTGGCGACAAGGGCCGGACCTGGCTGCTCACCGGGGCGAGCAGCAGCTACGCACTGCGACTCACCGAGCGGGACGAGCTGGTCCATCTGCACTGGGGGCCGCGGATCCCCCTTACTGCGGCCGAGGCCCTGGCCGCAGCACCGGAGCCACCCTTCAGGGGCTTCGAGTCACAGCTCGACGGCCGCGAGGAGTACCCCGTGGAGGGCGGCCCCCGGTTCGTCCGCCCGGCCCTCTCGGTACGCACCCCTGAGGTCCGCGGTACCGAGTGGGCCTTTGCCGACGCCACGGTGGACGGAGACGAACTCCGTATCGGATTCACCGACTCGGTGCACCGGCTCGTCCTCACCCTGCACTACCGGATGCGGGACGACTCCGATGTGATCGAGCGCTGGGCCAACGTCGCCCACGCCGGGCCGGACGGTCCGCCGCTGGAACTGCTGCGCGCCGACGCGGCAGCCTGGGTGCTGCCCGCCCGCGACGGCTGGCGGCTGAGCCGGCTGCACGGACGCTGGGCGGCGGAGTCGCAGCTTGCACGGGCGGAGCTGACGTACGGCGAGAGTGTCATCTCCAGCAGGCGCGGCCACACCGGGCACCAGTACCTGCCGTGGGTCGCACTCGACGCCGACGGTGCGGCAACCGAGGAGAGCGGCGAGGTGTACGGCTGCGCGCTCGGCTGGTCCGGGTCGTGGCGGATTTCCGTACAGCAGCTCCCCGATGGGCTCGTACAGATCACCGGCGGCGCCGGCTACGACGACTCGGGGTTGCTGCTGCTCGCGCCGGGCGAGTCGTACACCACCCCCGTCTTCGCCGGCCTGTGGAGTGCGGAGGGGTTCGGCGGGGCGAGCCGGGCCTGGCACGCCTGGCAGCTGGCCCATGTGATCCCGGACGCACAGAGCCTGCGGCCGGTGCTCTACAACTCCTGGGAGGCGACCGGCTTCGACATCTCGCAGGAGCAGCAGCGCGCCCTCGCCGAGCGCGCCGCCGTGATGGGCGTCGAGCTGTTCGTCGTGGACGACGCGTGGTTCGGGCAGCGCACCAGCGACCGGGCCGGGCTCGGCGACTGGACGCCGAATCCCGACCGCTTTCCCGGCGGACTGAAGCCGCTCGCCGACCAAGTGCACGGACTCGGCATGCAGTTCGGTATCTGGGTCGAGCCGGAAATGGTCAATGCCGACAGCGATCTCTATCGCGCACACCCCGACTGGGTGCAGCATTTTCCCGGGCGGGCGCGGACTGAGTTCCGCAATCAACTGGTGCTCAATCTGGCCCGCACCGATGTGCAGGACTATCTGTGGGAGCAACTGGACACGCTGCTCTCCAGTACGCCCGTCGACTATGTGAAATGGGACTTCAACCGCAGCTTCACCGATGCGGGCTGGCCGGGTGAGGAGTATCAGCAGAAGCTCTGGGTCGAGCATGTGGACGCCCTGTACGCGCTGATCGACCGGCTCCGGGCCGCGCACCCCTCCGTCGCCTTCGAGTCCTGCTCGGGCGGCGGTGGCCGGATCGACCTGGGGATTCTGTCCCGTACGGACCAGGTGTGGACCTCGGACAACACCGACCCGCTCGACCGCCTCACCATCCAGGAGGGCTTCGGTCAGATCCATCCGGCCCGGGTGATGGCCGCCTGGGTCACCGACAGCCCGAATGTCCAGCTCAACGACAGGGTCAGCTCGCTGCGGTTCCGTTTCGTGAGCGCGATGGCCGGTGTGCTCGGGGTCGGTGGGGACCTCGCCGACTGGAGCGAGGACGAGCTGGCCGAGGCGCGGACCTGGGTGGATCTCTACAAGGAGATCCGGCCGGTGGTGCAGCACGGCGCGCTGTACCGGCTGCGCGCCCCGCGCGACGGACTCAGCGCGGTCCAGTACGTCCACGGGGACGAGACCGTGGTCCTGATGTGGCTGGAGGCGCAGAGGTACGGGGAGCGGCCCCCGGCCCTGCGGTTGCGCGGGATCGACCCCGCAGCGACGTATACCTGCCTGGACACGGGGGCGGTGCACCACGGTTCGGTACTGCTGCATCAGGGGCTGCACACCGGGCTTCGGGGGGATCTCGATGCGAGGGTGCTGAGGCTCCGACGCGAATGATGAGCGCGACGTGTCCGTAATAGGTGCATTTAACTCAATATGCCCCGCTTATATGGGAGATGGTCGCCTTCTCGTGAGCGGAATCATATCCGTGACGGTGTGTGCTGGCGGGGCAGTCGGGTATTCCGTGCGCGGCACGGAAAGGCAAGATCCTTAATCCACGGAGTGTGACCGGAATTCCGCGCCGATTTCCGAGCGCGGATTCCGGTGCGGAACCAGTGGCTTGTTATCGCTGTCCCGACTCGCTTACGGTCACCGTCAATCCGGACGGACCGCCTAATCCTGCCGCCGCCCGGAATTCGCACCCACTCATCGCGTGGCAGGAGCGGGGGAACCAGGTAGGCCGCCGATCGGAGAAATCCGGCCGGCTAGGGGTGAAGTCGCGCTCGGCGCGGCCGGGCATCTCCAGCCCGAACCCGACAGCTCACCTCGCAGGCGCCGGAGAGGAAGCACGTCATGCCCATATCGGGTAAGCATCGTCGTACGAAGTCCAGCGCCATCGCCCGTGGCATCGCCGCCGCAGGCGCCGGTGGCGCCGTCATCGCACTGCCGCTGCTCGGCGCCACCGGTGCCCAGGCCGCGCCGCAGTCGGCCCCGACCGCCGTGCCGCAGTCGGCCTCCGCCGCCACGCACGCCGCCCCGGCCAAGCCGGTCGCGCAGAAGCAGGCCGCCACCACGACGTACTCCGTCGTCTCCGGCGACTACCTGTCGAAGATCGCCACCGAGCACAAGGTCAAGGGCGGCTGGCAGAAGCTTTACCAGGACAACCGCAAGGTTGTCGGTGAAGACCCCAGCCTGATCCTCCCGGGCATGAAGCTGACGCTCGGCGGCAAGGCGTCGGGTGACGCCGCGTCCACCGGCGCCGGCGCCGGTGCGGCCCTCCCGTCGAAGGCCCCCTCGGTGCCCTCGTCGATCGTGGAGAAGTCCGCCCCGGCCAAGTCCGCCCCGGTCAAGGTCTCGACGGTCACGGAGTCCAAGACCTCCGCCCCGGCCGGACAGAGCAACAGCTCCGGCTACAGCCACCCGGTCCCCGGCAACCACACCACCGGATACCGCGCCTCCGGCTCCAACTGGTCCAGCGGCAGCCACACCGGCATCGACTTCCCCGTCTTCACCGGCACCAGCGTGAAGGCCATCACCTCCGGCACCGTCGTCACCGCCGGCTGGGGCGGTGCCTACGGCAACCAGGTCGTCGTCAAGCACGCCGACGGCCACTACTCGCAGTACGGTCACCTGTCCTCGATCTCCGTCTCCGCGGGTCAGGCCGTGAGCACCGGTCAGCAGGTCGGCCTCTCCGGCGCCACCGGCAACGCCACCGGCCCGCACCTGCACTTCGAGGTCCGCACGGGCCCGGCGTACGGCTCGGACATCGACCCGATCGCCTACCTGGCTTCGCACGGCATCTACGTCTGAGCCGAACGGCCGGGCAGTTGAGCAACAAAGCATGAACTGAGCAACACAGAAGGGGCGGTGCGCGGCGGCGCACCGCCCCTTCTGCTTATTCCCCCTTTACCAAAACCTGACCGGGTGGTCTATCTCACCACCCGTCAACCCCTTAATACGGTCGCGTAGGTCACATTCGGCGGTGCAGGATAAGCGTTTGTGGCAGACGATTCGAGAAAAAATCAACGTGGCGTCATCAACCGACATGGCGTCATCGGGTCGTACGCAGCGATTGGCGACAGCTTCACCGAGGGAGTCGGCGACCCCGGCCCGGACGGAACCTTCGTCGGCTGGGCGGACCGTTTCGCGGTACTTCTCGCGGACCAGCTCCCGGACTCCGATGCGGGGACGAGCACCGAAGGCTCCACTCACGGGAATTTCAGGTACGCCAATCTCGCCGTACGTGGACGCCTCCTCGACCAGATCGTCGAGGAGCAGGTGCCGCGCGCCAAGGAGCTCGCACCCGACCTGGTGAGCTTCTGCGCGGGCGGCAACGACATCATCAGGCCCGGCACCGACCCCGACGACGTGGCCGAGCGCTTCGAGCGCGCGGTCGCCGAGCTGACCGAATCGGTCGGCACCGTCCTGGTCACCACCGGCTTCGACACCCGAGGCGTTCCCGTGCTGCGCCATCTGCGCGGCAAGATCGCCACCTACACCGCCCATGTGCGGTCCATCGCCGACCGCTACGACTGCCCGGTCCTCGACCTGTGGTCGCTGCGGTCCGTCCAGGACAGGCGCGCCTGGGACGGCGACCGGCTCCATCTGTCGCCCGAAGGACACACCAGGGTCGCGCTGCGCGCCGCCCAGGTCCTCGGCATCGATGTGCCGGCCGACCCCGACCAGGAATGGCCCCCGCAGGCACAGCGCGGCACGCTCGAAGTACGGCGCGACGACATCCACTGGGCGCGCGAGTACCTGGTCCCGTGGATCGGCCGGCGGCTGCGCGGCGAGTCCTCCGGCGACCATGTCGAGGCGAAGCGGCCGGATCTCCTGCCGCTCTAGGCGGCGTCCGGCACCGCAGCGCCCTCGCTCGCCGGACGGGCCGGAGGTTCAGGCCGGTCCGGCGAGCGGCGACAACGGGGACGCCGGTATCCGTTCCAGCACACCGCCCGCGAAGACGTCGTACAGCGGCAGCGTCTCCAGATGCACATAGCCGATGTGACAGTCGCAGACAGCCAGCGGACAGGCCCGCGGGCCGAGAGAGCGCCGGTAGCTCCCGTCGTAGAGATTGCCGAGCTCCGCCGGGACGAAATGGCAGCGCCGCACCGTGCCGTCGCCGTCCACCGAGATGACCGACTCGCCCGTCCGGCACGGCAGCCCGGCCGACCGGTGCGGATGCCGGCTGTACGGGAAGAGCGGGTCGAGGCCCGTCCACCGATCCGCTTCCTCGTCCGTATAGGTGTGCCCCTCCGCGGCGTTCACCCAGAGATAGACCTCGTCCGGCAGGGCGGTCCGCAACCGCCGCGCCTCGGCGAGATGGTCGTCGAGGCCGACGACACCGACGCTGTGGCGGATGCCGAGCGCGGTCAGCTCCCGGCACTTGGTGAGGAACCGCTCGTACGGCGTCTGCCCCGGGTGGTACGTGCACCAGAGCGCGATCTTCTCGCGTCCGGCGTCACCTGCCTCGGCCAGCCACCCCGTGCGGGTGCTGAGATTGGTCTGGATCGCGACCCGGCCGATGTGCGGCAACTGCGCCAGCTCGACCAGCGCACGCCGGTACCAGGAGCGGACCAGACCCTCGCCCCACGGGGTGAACAGGACCGAGATCCGGTCGCCGGTCTGCGCCGCGGCCCACGCCGTGAACCGCTCCAGCGCGGCGCGGTCGGCGCGCAGCTGCTCCCGGCTGTCGCGCCGCTTGGCGAACGGGCAGTACGGGCAGTCGTAGTCGCAGGACGCGAGCGGACCGCGGTAGAGAATGGTCAGGTCCATGGGCGCGCTCACTTCAGTTCGTACGCGGCCATCGCGGCCCGTACGCCGGGGGAGAAGAGCTCGGGGCCCAGCGCGTCGGAGTGGGCCAGGCCCTCGGGGGAGAGCCGCAGCGGGCCGGACGCCCCGGCCGTCGCGTCGAGCCAGCCGCGCTCCTCGAACCGGGCCAGTTCAGAGGGGAAGTCGTCGGCCGGAAAGGTGCCGAACCGCTTCCGGTAGTCGGCCGGTTGCAGCCCCTCGGCCTGGAGGACGGACTGCAGGAGGTGGCGGCGGCGCGCCTCGTCGCCGTCGACGTACCGTCCGACCTCGGCGCGCGAGAAGTCCTCGGTCGCGGTGTAGCCGTCGATGATCGCCCGCACCTCACGCATCTTCACGGCGTAGTCGAAGGAGTAGTGCAGCTTCGAGGTGTACGAACGGGCGCCGCACCCCAGCCCGATCATGCCGTCGGTCTGGCAGGCGTAGTCGTCGGGGCCGTCCGTCCGCGGGGCGTCGGCGCGGCGGAACATCCGCATGGACACCTGCTCGTAGCCGTGGGCGAGGAGATGGTCGCGGCCCGTGCGGTACAGCCGCAGCCGCCGTTCGTCCCAGGCGGCGTCCGCGGCTGCTTCGCCGTCGGCGCCGAGCCGCCCGAGACCGGTCAGCGGGCGGACATACAGCGGATAGAGATACAGCTCCTCCGGCTGCCGGCCGAGCGCCGCGTCCAGTGAGGTGCGCCAGCTGTCCTCGGTCTGCCCGTCGATGCCGTAGATCAGGTCGATGTTCAGGATCGGGATGCGGGCATCACGTATCCGGTCCAGCGCCGCCTCCACATCCGCGCGGCGCTGCGGTCGCACAGCGGCACGCGCCTCGGCTTCGACGAAGCTCTGCACGCCGATGCTGATCCTCGTCGTCCCGCGGTCGGCGAGGACGGCCAGCCGGTCGGCCGTCGCGGTCGACGGAGACGTCTCGACCGACAGCGGGACGGACCGCAGATCGGCGCCCATCCGCTTCTCCGCGATGTCGCAGAGCCGCTCCAGCTCCGCCGCGGTCAGGAACGTGGGAGTGCCTCCGCCGAACGCCGCCGCTGCGAAACGCACCGGCTCGGCGTCTCCCAGCGCGTCGCGGACGGCGGTGGCCTGCCGGTCCAGAGCATCGAGATACCGGGTCGTCAGCTCGTCGGGAGCGCCGATCCGGGTGAAGAGATTGCAGAAGCCGCAGCGGACCTCGCAGAACGGTATGTGGAGATAGAGCGAGAGCGCGTCCTTGCGCTCTCCCGCCCACAGCTCGCGCAACGCCGGCCGGTCGGTCAGAGGGCGATAGGCGGTCTTGTGCGGATAGGCGTAGACATAGCTCTGGTACGGGCGGGTGGTCTGTGCGACGGTCGTGGTGCGGCTCATGGTGCGGTGACCCCCGGTTCCAGGAAGAAGTGCGCGTACGGAACGGTCCAGACGGACTCGTGACCGAGCCGGTGACCGGTGTAGCCGTCATCCCCGTACGCCGTTCCGTGGTCGGAGCAGACGATGGCGAAACAGCGTCGGCGGCTGCTCGCGGCGGCGAAGAGCCGGCCGATGTGGGCGTCGACGTACTCCAGGGCGGCGGCATGGGTGGCGCGGGAATCGCCCGCCTCGCGCGTGGCCCCCGGCTGGTGGAACCAGTTGGGCTGGTGCATGGCGGCCACATTGACGAAGAGGAACAGCCGCTGCTCGGCGGGGAGTTCGGCGACCACCTGCTCGGCACGGGCCACCTGCGCCTCGAAGGAAGTGGGCGACGCGACGCCGAACTCCGGTTCCCAGTGGCTCTCCTGGAACATGCCGGGCAGTACGGAGCCGAGCGGCCCCTGCCGGTTGAAGAAGCCGACGCCGCCGATGCAGACCGTGCGGTAGCCCGCATCGGCGAGGCCGGACAGCAGATCGGGGGTGTCGAAGACAAAGGTGCCCGAAGCGGTGGACTCACTGCCCGCGAAACGCGCAGCGAACAGCCGGGGGTGCGGCCCCCGGCCGGCCGGTGTCGGCAGAAATCCCGCGAAGATCGCCTGGTGGGATGCGTAGGTGAAGCTGCCGGGCGCATGCCGCTTCTCCCAGACACCGTCCGGCAGATGGCGCGCCAGATGCGGGATGCGTCCGGTGGCGGCGAGCTCCGCCGCCACGTCGTAGCGCAGTGTGTCCAGGGTGATGAGCAGCAGGTCGTGGCTGCCCACGATCTCGCTCATGTCGGGGTTCCGGGCGTCCGCGGGGGCGGGCGCGGTGTCAGCAGATGGCGGTTGCACGGTGGTTCCTTGCTCTGTTCAGTACGGCGGCGACCTGCGCCCCATAGGTGTCCAGGCCCTCGGCGCCGCTGCCGGGAAGTCCGGTCAGCCGTGGCAGCAGATCGCCGAAAGCGTTGACCTCGCCGACGGCGAAGCGCCGCCAGCCCGTCGCGGGCAGCAGATCGACGCCCACACACAGCGTGTCCGGGAAACAGGCCGCTGCCCGCTCGCACACGGCCAGGGTCTCGGCCCAGCTGCCGCCGGCGGCCTCGACGGCCGCGCGGACGTCGTCGAGACTTCCGCGCTCGCCACCGAGGTGAAGATTGGTCATGGGGGAGTGGCTGGTGCGCACGACGGCATGGGTGGCCCGGCCGGCCACCACCACGACCCGCAGATCCGCCGCGCGGCCGCGCTGGGTGGCCTTGGGCAGCCAGCGCTCGATGTGCAGCCCGTCAGGTGCGAGTGCGTCGACGATCGCCGCGACCTCCCGCTCCGTCGTACAGCGGCGCACCCGCAACGAGTTGAAGAGCCGACCGGCCGTGTCGCGCTCCACCGATGTGGTCGCCCTGACCCGGCCCGGCCCGGCCGTCTCCACGGCCAGGACCCCCGAGGCGGACGAGCCGTGCGCGAGCTTCACAAAGGCCCGGGGCATGCCATGGGCCGCCATCCGGGCGCGTACGTCGGCCCAGTCGCGCACCTCGGTGGCCGCGGCCCCCGAGGTCGGCGACGCGGGTACGGGCACTTGGGCGCCCTCCAGCACGGCATGGCAGAGCCGCTTGTCGAACAGAACCGCGACATCGCCGGGGTCGTCGACCAGAACGGCACCGGAAGCGGCTGCCGTCCGCGCCACTGCCCGTACAGCCGAGGTGAACCGGGCGTACCACAGGGCGGTCCCCTCGACCCTGGCCGGATCGCCGACCGCCCGGAGCAGCCGCTCCACCTCGGCGTCCTCACCGGGCGAGTCCATCCGTACGGTCTCGCCCGGCCGGAATGCGGCCTCGCCGCGCAGGACGTTCAGCCAGGGCACGACCCGCGCGGGTGGCAGCCCGGCGGCGCGCACGGCGTCCTGGAAGAGTGCGACCCGGCGGTTGCCGGGCACACCCACGACGGCGAAGCGCGGCGCCGGGCCGCCCGTACTACTCGGAGACGGCGACATAGCGGTCGTCGTCCTCTTCCGGATCCCAGTACTCGACCTCATGGATCTCGCCGTTCACCCGGTCGGAACCGAGCACATTGCTGAGGCGGTCCACCAACGCGTCGCTGATGTAGTGATGGTGCAGATCCAGCGTGGTCAAGTGGGTGAGCGGCTGGCCCGAGAGCAGCGCCTGGGCGCCTTCGTCGCCCAGGGTTCCCATCGCGAGGGAGAGCGACTCCAGCTGTGCGACGACCGGGGCGGAGGCAACCGCGGCCGCGATCTCGTCCTGGATCTCGCTGTTCTGCAGCCCGAGATGGCGCAGTGCCGGGAACACCGCACCCGACAGCAGCGGCGCGAGGTCCTCGACCGTCACGTCCCCGCCGTACTCGGTGACGCCGAGCCAGAGTTCGAGGTGCTCCAGCGCGGACAGCTCCGACGCTCCGATCGCCCGCACGATGCCGGACGGCAGTCCGCCCGACTCGAACCGCAGAGACTTGAGCGCCTTGTGCCGCACCGGCTGCAGGCCGAGCGTCTCCCTGCCGCCGGCCGGCTCGCCGCACCCGCGTACCGTCAACTCCTCCAACTGTCCGAACGCCTCGATCACCGGGGTGATGTCGGACATCTCGAGCCACGAAAGTTCGCACTCCTCACTGACGACATCGGCGAGGAAGAGCGCCTTCAGGGCCGGAAAGCGATCCGCATGACCGGCCAGCAGCTCGACGACGGGCGCGAAGGGTTCGTACTCCTCCTGCCACCAAGGACCGATCAGCAGCGCCCGCACCCGCGAGGTGTCGACCGTGTCGAGGAAGTGCTGCCACAGCGCGGCGAACGTCAGACTGTCCCGCCAGGCGCTCTCCAGCCGCCATGCGACCGCGTCGGCCGCCGGGAGCGGCGCGGTGCTCGGCTCGGCCGGCCCCGGCAGGGTCAGCACCGGCAGGCTGTGAAAGACCTCCGGGTGTTCGATGTCAGTCATCGCGCATCACTCCGAGATCGCGGTGTAGCGGCCTTCGGCACCGCGGCCGCCCCAGGGCTCCTCGCGCTCCGACACATCGACCTGTACCCCGTGGGGTTCCAGCGCCTGAGTGATCCGGCGCTCCATCGGCTCGGTCATGAAGTGGTGGTGCAGATCCAGCCGTTCGAGATGGGTGAGCGGCTGGCCGTCCAGCAGCGCCGCCGCGCCCTCGTCACCCAGCGTGCCGTGCGACAGGTCGAGGGTGCGGAGCTGGGCGATGACCGGGGCACCCGCGACGGCGGCCGCGATCTCGTTCTGCACCTCGCTGTTGCGCAGACCGAGGTGGCGGAGGCGGGGGAAGCGGGAGCCGGAGAGCAGGGGTGCCAGGTCCGCCACATCGGCGTCGCCCCCGTACGCGGAGACGCCGAGCCAGAGGTCGAGCCGCTCCAGCGCGGGCAGTTCGCTGTCCAGGATGCCGCGGATCACTCCGACCGGCAGGCCACCGGTCTCGATGGTCAGCGAACGCAGCCGCTCGTGCTTCGTGGGGGAGAAGACCAGACCCGTGCCGCCGCGCACGCCCAGCTCCAGCAGACCGGGGAACGCGGTCAGCAGTGCGGTGACATCGGACTGTTCGATCCAGGAGATCTCGTTCTCCTCCGGGGTGATGTCGCCGACGAAGACGGCCTCCAGCGCGGTCAGCCGGTCTGCCGCGGCGATGACCAGATCGATCGGGTAGGACGACGTCTCCTCGTACGACTCGCCCCACTGACCGATGATGAGCGCCCGCACACCGGTCGGGTCAACCGCCGTCATAA
Organism: Streptomyces sp. NPDC088246; assembly: GCF_044741025.1. Taxonomy (NCBI): domain Bacteria; kingdom Bacillati; phylum Actinomycetota; class Actinomycetes; order Kitasatosporales; family Streptomycetaceae; genus Streptomyces; species Streptomyces sp. NPDC088246. The sequence goes on along the minus strand of NZ_JBIURV010000009.1, from coordinate 18,832 downwards.
ACGCCTGGAACGCCTCCTCCCAGGTCATCTCGCACTCGTCGTCGTACGGATCGACCGTGATGCGCCAGGCCGCCGCATCGGCGGCCTGCACCGGTGTTTCCTTCGTCGCGTGCTGGAAGTCGACGGCGGGAAGGCCGAGCAATTCGTGCAGATGGTCCACACCGGACATGACCCTGCGCTCCTGGTACTGGGGGACGGCTGATGTCCGCAAGGTTTATCAAGCCGCACTGACAACGGCGTGACCGGGGACGGTCCGTGACATGTCCACCGACGACCGTGGGAGCCGGTCGCCGATCGATTGGACAGAACACTCGCAGGACAGCCCAGCAGGACGTCAGTCAGACCCTGAGCCACGACCACCGGAACCCGCTACGAGTATCAATGTCAGACCCTCCCTCTAGCGTTTTCCTCGTGGCCGGCACAGCGGGTGCGGCCATCGAGGGGAGACTTCTGTGTACCGGCAGGGCGATGTACTGATCGTGTCGTTGGAGGAGTCGGCGGTGCCCGCGCATCTTGCGGACGCGCCGGGCGAACCGAGGGACGGCCGGGGGCGGATGGTCCTCGCGCTGGGCGAGGTCACCGGCCATGCCCATGCGGTTCAGGGGCCGGGCCGGCTGATGCGCGAGGCGGGTGCCTTCGGGCCGATGCTGCTCCATCTCCCCGAAGGCGGGCGGGTGGTTCACGAGGAGCACGCGGCGATACCGCTGTCGAAGGGCTGGTACCGAGTGGTGCGCCAGCGGGAGTACGCCCCGGGCGCGGTCCGCATCGTCGCGGACTGACGCCGCCGGGCCCCCGGGCAGCAGCGGATCAGCGTGCCGGAGCACGCAGACACAGAACACCGAACGACATGGAATCAGGGAACGGGGAAGACCGATGCAGTACGTGGACTCATGGCGGGCCGTGGCAGCGGCGACCGGCGCGGCGGACCGGGCCGCGGCCGAGGACGGGCTGCGGCTCGCCTACCGCAGTGCAGGACTTGCCGAGCCGGAGCGGATCGTCTGGGTCGACTCGCCCAGGGCCGCCGTGGAGGCCGTCGAGAAGCTCGTCGACGCCGGACGCTCGGTGCGTGACGAGGTGCGGACCCGGCCCTGGGCGCAGGAGCGGCGCCGGATGTACGACGAGCTGGGCCCGGCGGGCTGGTCCGCCCTGTGGTCCGCCACGGGGGCGCAGCTCTGGGAGACCACGGCGGCGCTCGCCGAGCGGATCAGGGCCGGTGTCGTAGCAGACCTCACGGAACGCCCCGAGGACGAGTCCGATGTCCGGCTGGTGCTGCTCGACGCGGTCCTGGGTCAGCATGACGCGGCCTGGCTCGCCGCGTTCGACGGCCGGGGCGAGCGGCTTGACGGTCTGGCCGAGGTCGCGAGGCACGCGGGCTGGTGGTGGCCGTACGAGCGTGCAGTGGTGATCAGCGAGCGCCCCGAAGCGCTCCACCGGGACGAGGCGGGCCGGCTCGACCGCGGGGACGGCCCGGCGCTCGCCTACCGCGACGGTTTCGCGCTCCACGCCTGGCGGGGCATGCCCGTGCCTGCCGAATTCCTCGCGGAACTGAACTCCCTGACCGCCGAGCGGATACGTGAGGAGGAGAACGCGGAACTGCGCCGCGTGATGCTGGAGTTCTACGGTTACGACCGCTACCTCACCGAGTCGGGCGCCGAGCCGGTCCATCGGGACGAGACGGGCGTCCTCTGGCGGATCGCGCTGGACGGCGACGAGGACGTGGTGATGGTCGAGGTCGTCAACTCCACCCCGGAGCCGGACGGAACCCACCGCACCTACTGGCTCCGGGTGCCGCCCGGCATGAGGACCGCGAAGGAAGGTGTGGCCTGGACCTTCGGACTTCAGGGGGATGCATACGCACCCCTGCGCCAGACCTGATCTTCGTCGGCCGAGCAGGCGGAGCGCCTTTCAGATCCCGGCGTCGAGGTGGGTGCCGATCCGTATGAAGGCCTGGACCAGCGGCGCCGGGGGGACCGAGGGCGACATGACCTGGGAGGCGAAGTGCACGATGACCAGGTCCAGTTTGGGGGAGATGAACAGGCGCTGCCCGTGGATGCCGCTGGCCATGAAGGACTCGTAGGGGTCGTTCAGGACCCACCAGAGGTCGTCAGCTCGGTCAGCGAAGGTGTTTCGGTCATGCGCCCACTCCTGTCGGTGCTGCCAACTGAGCATTACCGTACAGCGTGTCCAGAAACGTGGCCAGGCCCGTTCCGGTCGGCAGACCTATGCGCCCGACTCGGCCGCCGGAGGGTCGAAGGCGCCCGGGGCGTCGGACGGGGCGAGTCCGGAGGCCCAGACACGGCCGTACACGGACAGGTCCCGGAGGTGTCCGGTGATCTCTGCGGCGCTGTAACCGGTGTCGTTCTCGACCCACCAGGTCAGTACGCCGATGAGCTCGCCGGTCCAGGCCCGGGCGATGACGTCGAACGGGATGCGTGGCGTGACGCCGAGCTGCGCCGCGCGCTCCCGGAAGACGGTCTCGACGCGCTTGCAGATGATCGCGGAGAACTCGCGCAGGGCGCGCCCGTCGCCCTCTCCTCGGAGAATGACCTGGTAGACCCGTCTTTCCTGCTCCGCGTGCCGGAAGATGTAGAGCACCGGAAGGCCGGTGAAGCCTTGCGTCTGCGCCTGTTCGACTGCGGGCAGGAGGCGCTCGCGGTCCTCTGCCAGATCCCGGACGATTCCGAGGAGCAGGTCCTCCTTGTCCCGGTAGTGCGCGTAAAAGGTCGCGCGGGCGACATCGGCGCGCTCGGCGATCTCTTCGACGCTGAGCGCGTGGAATCCCTTCTCCAGGACGAGGTCGACGAGGGCCGCGCGCAGGGCGCGGTGGGTGCGGCGGACGCGGCGGTCACCTGCAGTCTTCATGCCCTGGATTATTGCGTCTTCCTTTCGAACCGTTGACCGGCAGGCTGCCGCGCGTTACGTTTCCCGCCATCGAGATCGTTAACAGACAGTCTGTTCAGTTACGGAGTCGTCATGAACCTCGGGCGATATGTGCGCAGGACCAGCAGCCACCATCCCGAAGCCGAAGCCGTCGTCTGCGGCAGCACGCGGCTCACCTATGCCGCCCTCGACGAGCACAGTGACCGGCTCGCCGCCGCGCTGCGCGCCCTCGGCCTGACGGCCGGAGACTGCGTCGCGACGCTGGCGGCCAACCGCGCCGAACTCGTCGTCACCGAAGTGGCCCTGTACAAGGCCGGACTTGTACGCGCCCCCGTCAACGCACGCCTCGGCGTCCAGGAAGTGGCCCATCTGCTGCGCGAGTCGCACGCCCGGGTGCTTCTCGTGGACGCCGCCCACGTGGAGGCGGCCCGGCAGGCCGTGCCGGGCAGCGAGGTGAAGAGCGTGATCGGTTTCGACGGACCGGGCGAGCTCGGTCCCGGCTACGCCGAGGTCCTCGCCGCCACCCACCGCGAGCCGGTCGATGTCGACTGCGACGAGGACGACACGGCCGTCCTGCACTTCACCTCCGGCTCCACCGGCAAACTCAAAGCGGCGACACAGACGTATGGCAACCGTCTCGCCCTGATGCGCAAATCCGTGATGAACGCGCACACCCGGGTCGGCCCCGGGGACAAGCAGATCCTGGCCGGCCCCGTCACCCACGCCTCCGGCATGCCTCTGATGGGCATCTTCTTCGCCGGTGGATGCGCCGTGGTCATGGAGCGCTGGGATGCCGAAGCCTTTCTCGCCACCGTCGAACGGGAACGCGCGACACACGCGTTCGTCGTACCGACCATGATCAATACGGTGCTCGCACTGCCCGGCCGGGGCGCCTACGACGTCTCCAGCCTGCGCCAGCTCATGTACGGTGCCGCACCGATGTCACCGGCGCGGATCCGCGAGGCGTGGCAGCTGTTCGGACCCGTGCTCTCCCAGGGATACGGCTGCGGGGAGACCACCTCCGGCGTGCTGTTCCTGTCGACCGACGATCACCGGCGCGCGATCGAGGGCCAGGACGAGGAGCTGCTGCTGTCCTGCGGCCGCCCCCTCACCGAGGCCGAGATCAGGATCGTCGACGAATCCGGTGCCCAGGTCGCCGACGGCGAGATCGGTGAGATCGCCGTCCGGGGCCCCGACGTCGTACCCGGTTACTTCAACGAACCCCGCCTGACCGCCGAGACCTTCCACGACGGCTGGTTCCATACCGGCGACCTCGCGCGGCGTCGTGGCGACGGCTACATCTTCATCGTCGACCGCAAGAAGGACATGATCATCTCCGGCGGTTTCAACATTTACGCCGTCGAGGTCGAATCCGCCCTGCACCAGCACCCCGACGTGTTCGAGGCGGCTGTCGTCGGGATCCCGGACTCCGAATGGGGCGAAGCCGTCAAGGCCGTCGTCGTCCTGCGCGACGGCGCGGAGCTTCAGGAGAGCCGGCTCATCGACTTCTGCGCGTCCCGGCTTGCCCGCATGAAGAAGCCCCGCTCCATCGACTTCGCTGACGCCCTTCCCCACAACCCCAACGGCAAGATCGACCGCCGTGCCATCCGCGAACGCTACTGGACCGGCGCCGAACGCCGCGTGCACTGAACGGACACCACTCATGACCTTCACCCTCGAACCGTCGTACGACGACAACCCCCGTCTGCAGGAGCTCGTCGAAAGGCTCCGCACCCACCTGCGCGACGAGTTGATCCCCTTCGAACAGCAACGGGGCATCACCCCCGAGACCAAGGTCGACCGGTCCGTCCTCGAACAGGTGTGGAAGCGAAGCCGTGAACTCGGTTTCTACGGCATCAACCTGCCGCCGGAGTACGGTGGGCAGGGCCTGTCACTGGTCGAACTGTGCGCGCTCAAGGAGGAGTTGACCGCCTCGGGCGCCGCCCTGTCCCACTCGGTCCTCGGCGACATGGGTGGCCCGCTGCGTGCCGGAGCGATCCTTCACCATGCCACCGAACACCAGCTGCAGCGCTACCTCCTGCCCGTGATCCGCGCCGAGCGTGCCTGCTGCTTCTCCATCACCGAGGACGACGCGGGCTCCGACGTCCGGCGCATGACCACCACCGCGACCCCGGACGGCGACCACTACGTCCTCAACGGACGCAAGGTGTTCAGCTCCGCCGCCCCCTTCGCGGACTTCGCCGTCGTCGTCGTCAGAATGGCCGGCACCGAGGAGTCGTACAGCGCTTTCCTCGTCGACCTAGACACCCCGGGCTGTCAGGTGCTGGACGGCGAAATACCCATGTCCGGCCAGCAGATGGAGGGCGACCTCCTGTTCGAGAACTGCAGGGTACCCGCCGAGAACCTCCTCGGCGAGATCGGACAGGGACTGCGCATCGGCATCGGACGCATCACCCTCAACCGCCTGTTGCACTGTCCTTCCCTGATCGGCGCCGCCCGCCGCGCCTGGGACCTGTCAGTCGACTACTCCAAGAACCGGGTCGTCTTCGGCCGCCCACTGCTCGCCCTCCAGGCCATCCAGCACAAGCTCGCCGAGATGGCCACCGACATCTACGCCGCCCGTTCCATGGTGATGACCACCGCGGCCAGGGCCGACGGGGGCGCCGGCATCGGTGTCGAGGCGAACATGTGCAAGCTGTTCACCTCCGAGTCCTGCTTCCGCGTCGCCGACCAGGCCGTACAGATCCATGGCAAGGCCGGACTGACCCACGGTCACGAGGTCGAGCAGATCTTCCGCACGCTGCGCATGTTCCGCATCGTCACCGGCACCACCGAGATCCACAAGAACGCCATCGCCAAATCGCTCGTGTGACCCGGCGGGCCGGGAGCTCCCGGGCCCCGGCCCGCCCACCGGCTCACCACCTGCCCACGAGCACGGCACAGGCTCGTGCGGCCCCTCGACACACCAGCTGGGCCCATCTGCACCCCCGCACCCGCGCAGGAGTCACCCATGGTCACCCGCCCCACCGAGCCCGTCACCAGCCGCGCAGCCCCGCACCCGAGCATGCCCGAACCCGGCTACAACCCCCGCCGCGCCTGGCTGATCACTGCTCTGATCGTGGCCTTCATGGTCATCAACTACGCCGACAAGTCCGTCCTGGGCCTGGCCGCCGTCCCGATCATGGACGAACTCCACATCAGCAACGCCACCTACGGTCTGATCTCCAGCTCGTTCTATCTCCTGTTCAGCCTCTCCGGGCTGCTCGTCGGCTTCACCGCGTCCCGCATATCGAGCCGGATGCTCCTGTTCACCCTGACCATCGTGTGGGCCGTCGCCCAACTGCCGGTCCTTTTCGTGGCCACCGTTCCCACGCTCATTGCCGGCCGCGTGCTGCTGGGAGCCGCCGAAGGGCCCGCGGCCCCGATGTCCATGCACGCCCTGTACAAGTGGTTCCCCACCACCAGACGCGGACTGCCCTCCGCGCTCCAGATCGGTGGAGCAGCTCTCGGCACACTCATATCGGCGCCCCTGCTCACCTGGCTCATCAGCGACTTCGGCTGGCGCTCGGCGTACGCGGTGCTCGCGCTGGTGTGTGTCGTCTGGAGCCTGGCCTGGTTCAGGCTCGGTCACGACGGTCCCTTCGGGCAGGACGGCTCCTTCGGACACGCCCCCGAACCCGCGGCCGCCGCAATCGCGCCGTCGCGCCGTCGCCCGCCCTATCGCAGACTCCTGCTGAACGGGACCGTACTCGGCTCCATAGCCAGTGCTTTCGGCGCGGCCTGGGCCCTCTCCCTCAGCCAGGCCTGGCTCCCCGTCTATCTGAGAACACAGCTGGAGATGACGCCCGCCCGCGCGGCCACCACCATCAGCGTCATCTCCGCCTTCAGCCTCGTCCTCCTGCTGACCCTCTCCCCGCTCGTCGACGCCCTGAAATCGCGCGGGGTGTCCAGCCGCTGGTCCAGCGGTGTCCTGCAGGGTGCCGCCGTGGTCGTCGCAGGTACCGCGATGGCCGTCTTCCCCTTCGTCGATGCGTCCGGACCGCGCCTCGTGCTGATCGGGGTGGCCTTCGGCGGACACGCCATCGCCATCCCCCTGCACTACATGACCACCGCGGAAGTCGTACCCCCGCGCCAACGAGGAGCACTGTTCGGCATCGTCGCGGCCACGGGCACGCTGCCCGGCCTCGTCGCACCCTTCCTCACGGGTCGCATCATCGACACCGCAGGCTCGGAATCGGCCGGTTACCTCGTGGCCTTCCTCATCGCCGCCGCGGTCATGCTCACCGCCGGAGTCTTCGCCATCGCAGCCATCCGGCCCGAACGCGACGCCGTACGGCTCGGCATCCCCCACCCGGACCGCCGGGAAGCCGGCGCGCCGGGGTGATTCCGGCGGGGGAGGCGTTTCAGGCCGTCAGTGCCGCACGCTCGATACCGAGTTCCCGGGCGAGGGCCTCGTCGGTCCAGGCCAGCATCGTGGCCCGGGAAAGCGGACCCGCGTACGACGTCATCTGCACGGCCAGGCCGTCCAGCAGGGCGGTCAGCCGCCAGGCCACGGACATCGGGTCGTCGCAGTGGAACTCACCGGCGGCGGCGCCCTCTTCGATGACCTCGGCCAGCTCCGCCTTCCACTGCTGGTCGAGATCGCCGGCCACATTGCGCAGAGCCGGGTCGCGCAGCGAGGCCGCCCAGCCCTCGATCCACAGCCGCCAGCCCTTGGCCTGGCCCGTCGGGGCGTACCAGCGGACCGCGGCGCGCAGCCGCCGTACCGCACTGGTGCGGCGGCTCAGCAGCTTGCGCAGATGGGCGAGGTCGGCCTCGGCGGCATGCGCGAAGGCGGCCGCGACCAGCTTCTCCTTGGTCGAGAAGTGGTAGAGCACGAGCGCATTGCTCACACCGAGCACGGCAGCCACGTCGGCGATCCGTACCGCTGCGACCCCCCGCACCTCGATCTGTTCGACGGCAGCGCGCAGGAGCTCCTCACGCCGTTCCGCCACGCTCAACCGCACTCTTGCCACGGCGTCACCCTAACGAATGTGCGGGGCCCGGGCAGGCCGGGGGCGGAGCCGCGTACGGCCCCGCCCCCTGTTCATCCGACGCCCGGGGCGCCGGCCTGCACCGTCAGCACCAGGTGTCGGCGCAGCCGGAGTTGTACGCGTCGATCAGGGTCTCCGTCAGCGAAGCACCTGAGGTGTCGGTGACGGTGGACTTCAGATCGACCTTGGCGGTCCCGAGGGCCGGCACGGTGACCTTCCAGCGGCCGTCCGCCCCGCGAGCCGCCGCGGCCTGCTTCCAGTCGGTGGCGTCCGTTGCGTACCAGACCTTCAGTGAGGCGATGGGAAGCGCCTTCCGGCTGCCCTGCGCGGACAGACCGACCGTGTAGTCGAGCGGTTTTGCGGGGTCGGCCGCGTTCTCGCCGGTGAGCGGCAGCCGGTAGTCGAGGTCGAGCAGCCGGGCCGGTGCGGCCGAGTTCTCGTGCCCGGAACGCAGACGCCACTCGCTGGTGATCCTGGTCCCGAGCATCCAGGTCACCGGATCCGGCGACGTACGCGTGGCATCGACGGTCAGCCGGTACCAGCTCTCCTTGCGCGGCAGGTCGAACGTGGCGCGTCCCGGTGCGGCGTTGCGGGCCAGCACCTTTCCGCTGTCGTCCGCCAGGACCGTGCTTCCGCTGTCCGCACCCGGTGCCGTCTCGGCCCGGTGCCCGGCCGCGTCGGAGAACACCGGGAGTGCCACCTTCAGCTTGTCGCCCTCCCTGACGACCTGGGCGGCACCGGCCTGCTTGCCGAGCGCCGGGTTGAAGGGGGCGGACATCCAGTCGTCCCGGTAGTCACCGTCCTTGCGGTACACGGTGGGCGGACCGCTCAGCGTCCCCAGCGGGTAGACGCGGTCGCCGACGTCGTACTGGTAGTGGAAGGTGGCCGTCGTCCACGCCACGTCCGGGGTGAAGTACAGCGTCTGCTCGGACGGCGGACGGTAGCGGGTGAGCTGCTGATAGAGCGTCAGCCCGTGCCAGGTGGTCCAGGCGTACATGCCCTTGGGGTCGGACGGGTAGCCATGGGTGCGCTGTGTCGTCCGCACCTTGGCCAGCCCGGACCGCCGGTCGAACCAGTCGGCCCCGGCCGGGACCCGGCCGTCGACCGAGTGGTGCAGATAGTAGGCGTCCGCCCCGGTGCTGACGCCGTCGAGCGTCAGGGTCAGCGGCCCCTCGGCCAGCCGGTCCCGCAGCGGGGGCACGCTGGCTTCGTCCAGCCGGAGCACCGGCGTCGGCCGGTAGACGGAGAGCCCGTAGCCGACGTACATGATGGCGGCCGTGCCCGCGTCGGTCAGTTTCTGGTAGAGCGCGTTGTTGAACGAGGTCTGGCTGGTCGCCGGTGTCCACAGCACGATCTTGCCCTTGAGGTCCATCGCCGCCGGGTCGGTGTCGGCCCCGGTGCCGATGTCGACGACCTCGCCCGTGGCGGTGCCCAGCCAGCTGTAGATGCTGTACTGCGACAGCAGCAGCTTCAGCGCGTTCGCCGAGGAGCCGGGCTCGTGCGCGTCGACCTCACGCTGCTGCCAGCTGAGCCCGCCGAAGAATGTCAGCCCGTCCAGTGCCGCCCCGGTGGTGGGTACGGCCTCGACGCGGTACTGACCGGCGGAACTCGGCGCGACCAGACCGCTGTCCACGGCGCCGGAGCCGGTGCCTGTCCGCGAGACGATTCCGGTCGCCGACTGGAGGGTCACCCGGGCGGACCCGTCGTCCACCCCGATCCGTACCGGCTTCGCGTCCTTGGTGTCCAATGCGACCGAGGTGTCCTGATCCACCGTCACCCGCCGGGCGAAATGGATCGCCGTGGTGCCGACGACGGTATTGCCCACCTTGTCGTACTCCCAGGTGTGCCCGAGGGCCCGGTAACTGCCGCGCGGCAGCGTCACCTTCTTCGGGGTGGTGCCTGTCAGCCCGATCAGCTGGGACGCGCCGGTCTTCTCGTTCTGCAGAACCACGCCCGTCGAGGTGTTCTCGCTGCCCTCACGCGGCGCGGGTCCGGTCAGGGTGAGGGTGTACGTCTGCGGATCGGCCTGGATCGAGACGGGCACGGTCGCCCGTCCGCCTCCCGGCCAGGTCGCCGTCACGGCACCGCCGTACGTCGTGCCTGCCTCGACCCGCGACGGTTCGAGCGTGACCGTCGAGACGGCGGAGGAACGCGCCGGCACGGTCAGCGTCTGTGCGTCGAGACGCACCGCACCGCCCTGCCCCGCGGAGAGCCTCAGCCTCACGGGCTTGTCAGTGGTGTTCGTCCAGGTCAGCTCGCGGCTCTGGGGCTCGGCGGAGGCGTTCGGGTACGTGGTGCGGGCGGCCAGGGTGGCGGGTTCGGCGAGCACCGCGGTGGCCAGTGCGGCCGGTACGTCGGCGAGGCCCGATCCGGTGTCGGAGACTGTCGCACCGTCCACCGGCGCGGCGCTGCCGATCAGTGCCGCCTTCAGCCGGGCGCCGGACCAGTCGGGGTGCCGCTGCGCCAGCAGGGCCGCGGCGCCCGCCACATGCGGGCTCGCCATCGACGTACCGGAGAGCGAGGCGTACCGCTCGGTGACGGCGGCGTCGTCCAGGGTGCCGGCGGCACGCGCGGCGACGATGTCACTGCCGGGGGCGGAGATCTCCGGCTTGACGGCGGGCCGGCCCTGACGCGGTCCGCGTGAGGAGAACGCCGACATCTCACCGGACTTGGTGACCGAGCCGACCGTCAGAGCGGCGTCGGCGGCACCGGGCCCGCTGATCGTCCGGTCGCCACTGTTGCCCGCGGCGATGACGAAGAGCGTGCCGTGCTCGGCGGAGAGCTTGTCGACGGCGGCGGACAGCGGGTCGGTGCCGTCGGATGCCACGGTCGAGCCGAGGCTCATGTTGACGACCCTGACATCCTGGTCGACGGCCCACTGCATGCCCGCCAGGATCCAGGAGTCGTAGCCGTAGCCGTCGTTGCCGAGCACCTTGCCCTCGACGAGCTCCGCACCCGGTGCGACACCCGCGTACCGGCCATCGGAGGCGGCCCCGGAACCGGCGATGATCGAGGACACATGGGTGCCGTGGCCCTGCATGTCCTGCACATCGCCGTCTCCGGTGAAGTCCTGCGAGGCGACGACGGCGCTCTTCAGATCGGGGTGGTCCCGGTCGTAGCCGGTGTCGAGGACGGCAACTCTGGTGCCCTTCCCGGTGATCCCGGCACGATGCGCCCGGTCGGCGCCGATCTGCGGTACGGACCTGTCGAGCGTGGCCCGCACCCTGCCGTCGAGCCAGACCTTGCCGATGCCCTCGGTGCGGGCCCGCGATTGGGTGCCGAGCTGTTTCCAGACGGTGTCGGCCGACTTCTTCGGCACATTCAGCGCGGTGGTCTGCGTGGTCGGGAATGCCGCGACGACCCGTGCGCCCTTCGGGGCGTCGGGGCTCCCGGACGACGATGCGGCACCGCCGACGAGGATGCGCAGCGAGTCCGTATCGGCATCCGCGTAGCCCGAGGCGACGAGCTCGGTCACATCGAACAGCCGCTGGTCCACACGGCCCCGGGAGATCTGGCCCATGGCGTCGATCGGTACCGCGTACTCGTGGCCCCCGGCCCGGAAGCGGGTGAAGCCCATGCCCTCGCGGCCGGTTCCCGGCACGATCGAGCTGATCTGTACGCCGTCCCCACGGCCGGAGTACGTCACCACATCGCCGGTCAGCAGGGTGACGGTGCTGCTCCCGCCGGCCGTTCCCGGGGATGTGGACGGAGCGGCGAAGGCGGGTGTGTTGTCGGCAGCGGCGGGCAGTGTTCCACCGGCAAGGGCGGCGGCAAGCGCGGTGGCGCAGACCGCCGCCCATCTGGTCCGTCTCATTCTCACCTCGTGAACTCGTGTGTTTTCAGGGGGTGGTGAGGTGAGAGTGTCAGGAGCATGGCGGATTGGAGCTGGGTCGGGGCTGGCGGGAAGCTGCCATGGCAGCTATACGCCGTACACGTGGACGGTCGGCCGGAACAGCCTTGACCGGCAGTGCAGTTGGGTTCAGCGGTACCAGCCGAACCGCTGCGCCATCACCGGCAGCCGGTCGGCTACGATGGCATGGGCGGCGGCCCGCGGGGTGCAGTCGTCGGCCTCGGCGCGGGCCAGCATCAGGTCGATCAGGGCCCGCATCGAGCGGCGGGTGTGCCCGAACGCCTCGTCGGCGTCAGCACCGATGTCACCGAACAGCGTCCACCACCACCAGGCGTTCGTACCGGAGTTGACGACCACATCCGGCAACACCGTGATCCCGCGCGCCGCGAGCAGTGCCTCCGCCTCCGCAAGCACCGGCATGTTCGCCGCCTCGACGATCCAACGTGCCTGTATCCGCGCCTGGTTGGCGGTATCGATCGCGTACGAAACGGCTGCCGGGACCAGTATCTCGGCCTCCTGCTCCAGCCATGCGTCCGCGGGCAGCTCCCGGTCGCCGTCCCGGAGCGCGCCGCGGTCCACCGTTCCGTACCCGTCCCTGGCGGCCAGCAGCGCCTCGACGTCCAGGCCGGCCGGATTGGCGATCGTTCCCTTGACGTCGGCCACGGCGACCACCGACAGCCCGGCCCGCGCCAGGAACCGCGCCGTCGCCCCGCCCATGGTGCCGAGCCCCTGTACGGAGACCCGGGCCTCCCGGTACGGGACGCCCGCCCGGTCCAGCGCCGCGAGCGCCGACTCGGCGACACCGCAGCCACCGACCAGCTCGTCGAGCCCGATGCCGTCCACCTCGACGGCGAACGCGTCGGCGAGACGCTGCCGGGCCGCCGTCTCGTCGTCGAGCAGGGGATAGACGGCCTGGATCGAGGAGACGAGCCCGGCCTCGGCCGCCGCCCGGTCCACGATGTCCTGGGTGAGCCCCAGGTCCTCGCCCGTCGTCCACACGTTCTCGATGTACGGGCGCACGGCCCGCAGATAGCGCACCAGAACGCCGTAAGCCTCCGGGTCGCGCGGGTCGCAGTCGATGCCGCCCTTCGCGCCGCCGAGCGGTATGTAACGGGCCCCCGTGTCATCGGCGTTGAAGTGGAGGGCCTCCTTCATCGTCATGCCGCGGGCCAGCCCCGCGACCTCGTCGAGCGTGCAGCCTGCCCGCATCCGCAGCCCGCCGCTGGACACGCCGCGCACCAGCCGGTCGACGACCAGGTGCCCCTGACGGCCGGTGATGTGGTCGGTCCAGGTGAGCGAGATCAGGGGGGCGGACGGGGCGGTAGGATGGGACACCGCAGGTGTCGTCATCGGGGGGTCTCCTCGGTCACAGTGATCACGGTGGGCCCGGGGGTGGTCAGGGCCAGGGACAGGGCGCGGGCGAGCGCCTCAGGGGTGTCGGCGCGGGTGCCGTGGCCGCCGTACGCCCGCGCCAGAGCGGGCAGGTCGACGGACGGAAGATCGACGCCCGTGGGGGTGTCGCCGCGCGCAGTCATTTCGTCGCGGATCTCCCCGTAGCCCCCGTTGTCGAACACCACGAGGGGCAGCGGCAGCCGCAGCTGGGCGGCCGTGGCGAGCTCCTGCACGGAGAACTGCAGCCCTCCGTCGCCGCTGAGCGCCACGACCTGCCGGTGCGGGTACGCGGTCTTCGCGCCGATCGCCGCGGGCAGCGAGTAGCCGAGGGTGCCGAAGCCGGTCGGATGCAGATAACGCCCGCGCGGGCAGGTGGGGCAGGGCGCCGTAGTAGCAGCACTGCGCACTGTCCGAGGTCCAGATCGCGTCGGCGTCCAGCACGGCCCGTGCAGCTCGCAGATACGGCACCCAGCGGGCGTCGCGCTCCGCGGTCTCGGCGTCCCGTGCAGCGCGCAGCGCCCGCACCGCGGCGGCACCCTCCCGCGCACCCGATTCCCCGGTTGCCTCCTCCAGCGCCTCCCGCAGCGCCTCCAGTGTGGGGCGCGCCGCGCCGACCAGCGCCAGATCGGCGGGCAGTCCCGCGTACATCTGGGCGGGGTCGATGTCGACCCGGATCAGCGTGCCGACGAGCGGCGGCGGCGCGGACCACAGATCGGACTCGGCCAGCTCGGTGCCGACCGCGAGCACCGCATCGCAGTCGGCCAGCCACTTCTGTACGGACGGGCTGTGCAGCGACACTCCGAGCGACAGTGGATGCGTCTCGTCGACGATCCCCTTGCCGTTGGCGGTGGTGACGACCGGGGCGGCCAGGGCCTCGGCGAGTGCCCGGCACCCGGCGGACGCGGACCGAGCCCCTCCGCCGAGGACCACGGCGGGCCGCCGGGCCGAGCGCAGGACCCGGGCCGCGTCCCGGAGCGAGGGCCCGGCCGGGCTCTGGGCGGACAGCGGTGGCGTGAGCCGCACCGGTCCCGCGGGCTGCGCCGTCTCCAGCAGATCCAGCGGTACCTCGATATGGACCGGGCGCGGCCGCCGGGTACGGAACAGGGTGAACGCACGCGCCACCGCCGAGCCGATCTCCTCGACCGTCGACACCCGGTGGCTGAACGCCGCGACCGCGCGCAGTGCCTCGGTCTGGCTGCGCATCTCGTGCAGCAGACCGGTCGGCTGCCGGGGGTGGCGCAACGGCATCCCGGGCGACACGACCAGCAGCGGCACGCTGTCCGAATACGCCTGACCGACCGCTGCCGTGATGTTGAGCAGGGCCGGCCCGGTGGTGGTGATCGCCACCCCGGGCCGCTCGGTGACCCGTGCGTACGCATCCGCCGCGTATCCCGCGCCCTGTTCGTGCCGGGGCGTGACATGTGCGATGCCGTACGGGGCCAGATGCCGGTAGATCTCCAGGTTGTGCGTTCCGGGAATTCCGAACGCCCTGGTGACCCCGTGCGCCGCCAGGGCGCGCACCACGGCCTCGCCGCCGGTCAGCGACGCATTTCCCGGCTGTTCGAGCACGCCGGCTCCCTCCACTGACAAGCCGATACCAACAGGTCGATTTACTGAATCGCCGGTCAGTATCGGAAGGTGGAGGCACCCCTGTCAATGCGGCCACTGCTGAATCGTCGTTCAGTGGCCGGACCGCATCGGTCAGCGGCCTGCGGAGTGCTGCACCTCACACCGGTCCCGTAGCCGAAGCCCATGTACCAGCTGCAGCCGACGGTGGCCGAGGACGCGATGACGGCCGGCGCCTTCGAATGCCGTCCGGCGGCGCCGCGGGACGCCGCCGGCGGGCCGCGTTCACGGGTGTGACGGACGGGGGTCCGCCGGATGTGACGCGGGAGCACGGCCGAATGCGGAATCCTCTGGCGGGCACGGACGTTGGATTCGGCATGACGGGATTCGATGCACAGCAGGACGCGCTGCTCGGGCTGCTCGGTGAGGAGAACGGCGGCGTACTCGTGACGCTCAGGCGGGACGGCACGCCCCAGCTGTCCAATGTCAATCACTCCTACTACCCCGAAGAGCGCATCGTCCGAGTCTCGATCACCGAGGACCGGGCGAAGACGAAGAACCTCCGCCGTGACCCGCGGGCGAGCTACCACGTCACCAGCGCGGACCGCTGGGCGTGGACGGTCGTGGACGGCACGGCCGAGCTGACCCCGGTCGCCGCCGATCCGCACGACGCGACGGTGGAGGAGCTGATCACGCTCTACCGCGACGTCCAGGGCGAACACCCCGACTGGGACGACTACCGCACTGCGATGGTCCGGGACCGCCGGGTCGTACTGCGGCTGCGCATCGAGCACGCGTACGGGCAGCCGCGTGGCTGACGGAGCCAGGTCCGGCGATCAGCCCGCCGGGCCGTTCCGTTCTCGCACTGTCGTACCCCCCGCCCATAATGAGACGACACCGACTCCCTCAGGAGATGCTGTGACCGGCGCTGACCCCTTGCCTCCGCTCCGCACCCGGCTGCGTTTGCTGCGCCCCGCCGCATTCGGCGCCGATCCGGGCGGTGCCCGCATGGAGCGCATCCGCCGCTCGCCCAACTTCGCCGACGGCGTCTTCCAGAACCCGGTGGGGGCACGGACCAGACCGTCCGGATCCACCCTGGAGTTCGCGAAGGTCTACTTCCGCAAGGAGGAGCGGGCGCGCAGGGCGCCGGTCGGCACCATGCCCGTTCACGCCACCACCTACGCCGACCTCGCCGAACCTCCCGCCACCGGGCTGCGGCTCACCTGGATGGGCCATTCCAGTGTGCTCGCCGAGATCGACGGCCGACGGGTGCTTTTCGACCCGGTGTGGGGCGAGCGCTGTTCGCCCTTCGCCTTCGCCGGGCCCAAGCGGCTGCACCCCGTGCCGTTGCCGCTCGCCGCGCTCGGACCCCTCGACGCGGTGGTGATCTCCCACGACCACTACGACCACCTCGATCTGCCGACGATCCGCGCCCTCGCGGGCACGGACACGGTGTTCGCCGTCCCGCTCGGTGTCGGCGCCCATCTGGAGCGGTGGGGCGTGCCCGCCGACCGGATGCGCGAACTGGACTGGAACGAGACCACGAAGATCGCTGGGATCAGCCTGACCGCCACCCCGGCGCGGCACTTCTGCGGCCGCGGTCTGCGCAACCAGCAGCACACGCTCTGGGCGTCCTGGGCCGTCGCGGGGCCCGAGCACCGGATCTACCACAGCGGTGACACCGGCTATTTCTCCGGCTTCAAGGACATCGGCGCCGAACACGGCCCGTTCGACGCGACGATGATCCAGATCGGCGCGTACTCCGAGTACTGGCCCAAGAACCACACGGACTGTACTCCACTCCCCGGTGGGTGGCCCGACATACACATGACGCCCGCTCAGGGGATCCAGGCGCACCTCGACCTGCAAGGGGGCAAGCCGCACGGTGTCATGATGCCCATCCACTGGGGCACCTTCACCCTCTCCATGCACCCGTGGGCAGAGCCCGGCGAGTGGACTAAGGACGCCGCCGAGGAAGCCGAGCAGCCGGCCGCATTTCCCCGGCCGGGTGAGCCCTTCGAACCCGCGGGAAGGCTTCCCCTCGATCCCTGGTGGCGTTCCGTGGCTGCCCCGATTGCGCACCCCTGGCGCCGTCCCAAAACAACGGACGTGGCTCAGGGGCAGGACAATCGCGATCTTGATCTCGCAGGTGAGCGGTGACTCGGGGCAGGGATGAAAGCCTGAACGCAATGACACAGGTGTTCGCCAATTTGACGGAGGCCGAACAAAAGCAGGCGATCCAGGCGCTCGACGGTCCCCCTCGACGGGGGAGGGCTGCTGAGGCGCGGCAGTACATCCCACTGCCCACTTCACGAAAGCCATCCGGCATCCAAGTCGAGACGCGGATCGTCAGGTCCTGACACCGAGGTCCCACCCTTCCGGCCAAAACAGCGGGGTGGGGCTTCCGTATAACTGACTTGATCTTTAACCTGTGCGGTGTGGACGCGGGGTTGTCGAATTCTTCGTCCGTCGTTTTGCGGGACCCGGTGTCCTGTCGCACCGATTCCTCATGCCGTTTGTCAAGCTGCGAGAGCGGTGGGAGGCACGGGCTCGTAGTACCGTCCGTCGCGCAGGAGGGCCCAGAGGACGTTGACACGGCGGCGGGCGAGGGTGAGGGTGGCCTGGGTGTGGCGCTTGCCCTCGGCTCGTTTGCGATCGTAGCCGCGGGATTCCTCGCACCGTCGGATGCTGAACAGCGCAGAGGTGTAGAGGACGCGCTGGAGTGTGCGGTTGTAGCGTTGAGGGCGTCGCAGGTTGCCGCTGATCTTCCCGGAGTCCCGTGGAGCCGGAGCGACCCCGCCGAAACCGGCGAGGCGGTCGGACGTGCCGAAGGCGGCCATGTCGCCGCCGGTGGCGGCCAGGAACTCGGCGCCGAGGATGACACCCAGGCCGGGCATGCTGGTGATCACCTCGAAGGTGTGGTGGTCGCGAAACCGGGCCTCGATGAGTTTGTCGAGCTCGGCGACCTTCTGGTTGAGGGCCACGACCTCCTTCGCCAGCTCTACGAGCCGGGAACCGGCCGATTCTTCCAGCAGGACCCTGAGTACGGTGGAGGTGCCAACGCCTGCGCGTACTGCGACGGCGTCAACTGCCAGGACATCGACGGGTTCGCCAGCTGCAACCTGAACTACGACCTCGGAAAGACAGAGACCAGCGACAAGAGCGCCTTCAATTACTGGAAAAGCCACTTCAAATCCATCTTCCCCATTCCCGGCCGCCCCGGGAAGATCACCAAGAAGGGGTAGAAGTTCACGCCTCGGCCCGTCGTCGCCAGCATCTGTAGTTCCCGGTGAAGGTCAACAGCATTACGAAGAGCCATCTCCAGTTGGGCGTTCGGCCGGGGCATCCGGACGGGCGCGGAGGCTGGATAGGTTTCGACCTCTTCAAGAAGAAGGCGAGAATGAAGTGGGAGGTGCGGGGCTACCTCGGAGGATTGGCGGCCATCGCCGACCGGAGCTTCAACCAGGCCAGAGCCAAGCCGTACTGGGACAAGCTGGCCAAGAGCCTCCGCAACACCATCAAGAAGAATTTCTGAAGACATCGGTTTCACAACCCCCCGCCCTCCATCGAGAGTGCACAACATGCCCATCAAAACGATCAAGATCTATCTGGCAGTGGTCCTCATTGCCGGACTGGTCCACGCCGGCGGGATATTCGACAAGGACGTGACGTTCCTCGTCTGTCTTGCGATAACCGTTCCGTGTTCCATCCTCACGTCACCGCTTCTCTACTTCGTGGTGGCTCCCGCGCTGGCCTTCATCGGAATCCCTCCTGCTGTGGGGCAGGTCGTTTCCGATCTCGGATATGCGTTGGTCGGAGGAGTGCTGAACGTGCTCCTGGTGAAGGCGGTCGTAGCGGCCACCAGGACCTTCCGGGCCCCACGCTCCGCCTGAGCAGGATGCGCTTCGCAACCGGCCGCACGTGGAACGCGGCCGGGAACACGGGTTCCCCGGGATGACCGGGAGGCTCGTGAAACCGGCCCGCCCGGGCCGGTGACGGCCCCAGAGCCGCCGCAGAACGAGCCGTGAGCAGCCCATGTGGGGGTGTGGGGGGGGGGGGGGGGGCCCCCCCCCCCCCCCCCCGCCCCGGGGGGGGGGGGCGTGTCGGCGCCCCCCGCCCGCCCCCCCCCCCGCCGCCCCCGCGCCGCACA